>NZ_JASGEX010000101.1:0-12257 GCF_047606085.1 Parafilimonas sp. | reverse complement strand
TTCGTACAAGTTTGTTTTTTCAATGGTCTCATGCCTGTCCCGAACTTGCTTCGGGAGAACCTCGCTATGTACCTGCCTCACCGGCAGGCAGGCATTCCCCTCCCGAAGCTGGTTCGGGACAGGTTGTATGAGAAAAATTATCATGCTCGGTTTCATTCACTAATTTTGCAACCCGTTTTGAATATCTGGTTGATATCTGATTTGGTGACTTTTACTTTGAACTTAAATTATTTATGATAAATATTACGTTTCCGGATGGTGCCGTAAGGCAATATGAAAATGGCGTAACAGCTTTGGATATAGCAAAATCTATCAGCGAAGGGCTTGCAAGAAAAGTAATTGCTGCTAATGTAAATGGTAAAACCTGGGATGCAACGCGGCCAATAACGGAAGACGCTACTGTAAAATTGCTGAAGTGGGAAGATGCGGAAGGCAGATCCACTTTCTGGCATTCCACCGCGCATTTAATGGCGGAAGCTGTTGAAAGCCTGTTTCCCGGCGTAAAATTCTGGGTAGGCCCTCCGGTTGATAACGGATTTTACTATGATATGGATTTGGGAGATAAAAAGATAACGGAAGAAGATTTGAAAGCGCTGGAGAAGAAGATGAATGAACTGACGAAGCAGAATAATCCATACATAAGAAAGGAAACGCCGAAGGCAGAAGCCGTTGCCTATTTCACGCAAAAAGGCGATGAATATAAACTCGATCTGTTGCAGCATTTAGAAGATGGGAACATTACTTTTTATACGCAGGGTAATTTTACCGATCTCTGCCGTGGCCCGCATATCCCTTCCACCGGGTTTATAAAAGCCATCAAGTTGACCAATATTGCCGGCGCTTACTGGAAAGGTGATGAAAAGAATAAACAGCTTACCCGTTTGTACGGCATATCATTCCCTTCTCAAAAAGAACTGGATGAATACCTTGCCATGCTGGAAGAAGCAAAGAAACGTGATCACCGCAAACTGGGCAAAGAACTCGGTATTTATACTATGGATGATGATGTTGGCCCCGGCCTGATCATGTGGCTGCCCAACGGAACCGTTATTATTGAAGAACTGGAAAAGCTGGCAAAGGAAACAGAAGCTGCCGCAGGTTACAAACGTGTGGTTACACCACATATCGCCAAGGAAAGCATGTATTTAACCAGCGGGCATTTGCCATATTATGCCGACAGTATGTATCCGCCCATGGAAATGGAAGGAGAAAAGTATTACCTCAAATCCATGAACTGCCCGCATCACCATAAAATATATGCGGCAGAGCCCAAGAGCTACCGCGACCTGCCGTATCGCGTGGCGGAATATGGTACGGTTTACCGCTATGAACAAAGCGGTGAATTATTCGGGTTAATGCGTGTGCGTTGCCTGCACATGAACGATGCGCATATCTATTGCACCAAAGAACAGTTTGCCGATGAATTCCGCGCCGTGAATGATATGTACCTGAAGTATTTCAAAATTTTTGGTATTGATAAATATGTGATGCGCTTATCGCTTCACTCTAAAGAAAAACTTGGTATTAAATATGTGAACGAGCCAGAGCTTTGGCAGGAAACCGAAGAAATGGTGCGCAATGTTTTGGTTGAATCGGGGATCCCTTTTGTGGAAGTAGCCGATGAAGCGGCCTTCTATGGGCCTAAGATTGATGTGCAGATATATAGCGTTATCGGACGTGAATTTACGCTGGCCACTAACCAGGTTGATTTTTCGCAGCCGAGAAGCTTTAACCTTACTTATACAAAAGCGGATAATACACCCGATATTCCGCTGATCATTCACCGGGCGCCGCTGGGCACGCATGAGCGTTTCATCGGCTTTTTGCTGGAGCATTATGCAGGCAGGTTGCCGCTTTGGCTATCGCCGGTTCAGGTAAAGATCCTGCCGATAAGCGATAAATTCCTTCCATACGCAAAAGAAGTTTTCACCCGGTTAATAAAGGCCGGCATAAGGGTGGACACAGATGAGCGCAGCGAAAAAATCGGTAAAAAAATAAGGGATGCCGAATTAAGCAAAGTGCCGTATATGCTGGTTATTGGCGAACGGGAAATGACGGAAAGAAAACTGGCCATCAGGAAAAATAACAAAACAGAGCCTGAGCCGCAAACCATAGAAGAATTTATTAATTTGCTGAAAGAAGAAATTGCAGAAAGAAAATAATTTTATTTTTACAGGATGACGGCCCAATATATTCGTCTATATGACTTTTTTAAACAGCAATTGCACATAGATGAAGCAAAGACACAGATATTTATTAAAGGAATTGAAACAATAGTAGAAAATAAATTCGGAAGAGAACAAGAAAATTTTGTAAAAAATTCTGAAATGGAGAAGCTGAATTTTAAGATTGAATTATTTCGTCAAGAAGTAAAAACGGGTTTTGCGGAAGTAAGAGCTGATGTAAAATCTGATATTAACAAACTTATTATTTGGATTGTTAGCACAGGTATTGCAATTGTAGGTCTGCTTTTGGCTTTACTTAAATTGTAATTTATGCGCACGCTTACAGAACAACAATGGAATGAGATTTATGATGACATATATAAAGCTCTTTTAAAGGCTTTGCCAGATGCAGCGCAAAAAGAAGAAGATGAGTTAAAACAAATTATGGAAGAAATAAAGAGTGTTTTAACTGCTGAAGAAGTATAGATTGACATTTAACAAATTACAACTACAAAATTTATTCACGAAACAAATTTGAATGGCTTTACCTCAGAGAGGAAGATTTAATCCTCGTTTTAACAGGCAGCCCGAGCCTGAGCATCGTATAAACGAAAGAATCCGGGTACCGCAGGTACGCTTGGTTGGAGACAACGTAACTGTGGGCATTTATCCTACACAGGAGGCAATGCGCATAGCGCAGCAGCAGGAGCTTGACCTGGTTGAAATTTCACCAAATGCCGACCCGCCCGTTTGTAAAGTAATTGACTACAAAAAGTTTCTTTACGAGAAAAAGCGTAAGGAAAAGGAAATGAAGGCCAATGCCAAGCAAAGCGAAGTGAAGGAAATACGCTTTACGCCCGGCACTGACGACCACGACTTTGAATTTAAAACAAAGCACGCGGAAAGATTTTTAAAAGAAGGCGATAAAGTGAAAGCGTATGTGCAGTTCAAAGGCCGCGCCATCATGTTCAAGGAACGCGGCGAATTGCTGTTGCTGAAATTTGCCGAGCGTTTAAGCGAAGTAGGTGTTTTGGAAGGCATGCCCAAAATGGAAGGCAAGAGAATGCTGGCCATATTCGCCCCCAAACCGGTGAAGAAAAAAGTATAAACCAGTATAATAAATTTTAACCGTACAGTATGAAAAGCCTCCTGTGCGGTTTTTATTGGGTTTAGCTGAGGGTATAGAAGATAAAACCAGGCAGATCCGGCCAGCCCGTAATTGCAGTCTGCCGAAGGATAGAGGACACGCCGGCATTTCCGGCTATCCACAGACCGGCTTCTCTGTGCCAATGGCGCCTTAAGTGTATCAGCCATCTCATTTCACCACCTTTCCTTTATCCCTGAAATCTTTTGGCGTAACCACAAACCTGTTTTTAAAAACCGTGGAAAAATAGGCGGCGGAAGAAAAGCCTACATTATCGGCTATTTCAGCAATAGATATATCGGTTTCATTCAGCAGGTATTTTGCTTTTTGCAGGCGCACACTCAATATGTAATCATTCACGTTGCAGCCAAGCAATGCTTTTACTTTCCGGTATAACTGTATTCTCGAAATGCCTATCGCCCTGCATATTTCATCTATGCTAAACGATACGTTGCCCATATTCTTTTCAACAATTGAAGTGAACTCATTAATGAATTTCCGGTCGAGCTTTTTGGCGACAGGCTGGCTTTTTAATTCCACCGGCAACTGGCTGGTATAATGTTCCCGCAGTATTTCGCGGTTCTTCAAAATGCTTTTGATGGTTTCTTCCAGAAACAGCATATTAAAAGGCTTGGTTACGTAAGCGTCTGCTTTGCTTTTCATGCCTTCCACCTGTTCCTGCATGGCTGTTTTGGCAGTTAAAAGAATGATGGGTATGTGTGAAGTGCGAATGTCTGTTTTCAGCATATTCGTTATAGTAAAGCCGTCTTTTCCGGGCAGGTTAATATCGCTTATAATAAGGTCAGGCACATTGTCAAATGCCTGCCGGACGGCGGCAACGCCGTTATCTGCTTCCAGTATATCATAATTTTCACCGAGTTTTTGTGCGAGGTAGCCGCGCAAATCGGCATTGTCTTCAATTATAAGAATGGTATTATCTGATTTGCCGGCAGCGCCTGTATCATTACTTTCAATTTCTTCCCTGCCAAGCTGCGTTAAAAACATATTCTCATTAACTGTATCTTTCTCTGCATAACGTTCTTCCGCTATTTGTTCTTCTGAAAAATTTTCTTTTCCCAATGGCAATACAATAGTAAAAGTAGTGCCCTTGCCCTGTTTGCTTTGCACGCTTATGGCGCCGTTATGCAGTTGTATCAATTCTTTTGAAAGCGAAAGCCCCAGCCCGCTGCCCAGTTTATCGCCTATATTTTCCTGGTAGAATAATTCAAAAGCATGTGTTACAAATTGCGGCGACATGCCGATGCCATTGTCTTCAACCTTTACGGTAACTGTGTGCTCCTCCCTTTCAAGTTCCACATAAATATAACCGCCATCGCTGGTGAACTTAAATGCATTGGAAAGCAGGTTGAACAATACTTTATCCATCATCGAAACATCAAACCAGGTTTTTATGCTCCTTTCTTTTGTGATAAGCCGCAGGTCAATATTTCTTTTGCGCGCAATGGTTTTAAACGCACTTAATGTTTCTTCTGCAAATTGCACCAGGTCATTTTCTGTTACCTGTAATTTGTATTTGCCCGATTCTATTTTCCTGAAATCAATCAGCTCATTTACCAGTTTTAATAAACGCAGCGAATTTTTTTGTATGAGCGAAACATATTGTTTTGATACATTATCCAGCCGGTTATTATTTTTCATTTCCTCCAGCGGCGCCAGTATAAGCGTTATAGGTGTGCGAAACTCATGCGAAATATTGGTAAAGAAATTAATTTTTGCCTCCGATGCCTGTTGTGCCTGCCTGCCCAGTTCAATTAACTGGTTACGCTGGTTCAATATTTCTTCATTCTGATGCGCCAGCCGCAGGTTTATTTTTTTATTCTCCTGGAAATAATAAAACAATATACCTCCCAAAATAAGCGCCAATGCCAGTGTAACGGAAATGGCATAAATAATAAGGCTTTGGTTCTGGGTAACAAGCTCCTGCTGCTCAATTACTTTTTGCCTCCGGTCAATATCCTGCTGCTGTTCCTGCATTTTGGCATTCTGCAACTGCATAATGCGTACGTTGGTGGAGTCTATAATCACGGTGCCAAGCTGGTTTTCCCTGGGGAAAGGCTGCTTCTCCAGTATTTTCAACGCAGTTTGTATGGCTTCCTGCCCGCCTGTGGGATATAAAATAGTGGCGTCAATGTATTTGTTTGCCACCATATCAAGCCCGCCGCCTTTTACCGGCAGCCCGTCTATGCCTATAATTTTTATTTCTTTTTCCAGTCCCAGTTTTTTGCAGGCCTTGTAAGCATCCAAAGCCATAAAATCGTTTTGGGCGTAAATGAGGTCAATGTTTTTGTTTTGGCTGAGGTATGCTTCTATGGATGATGCAAAACGTTTATCTGCAGGCACCTGGTTGTTCAGCCTTTTCAGGAGCGCTATTTGCGGGTAATGGGAAATGGCCTGCACAAAACCATTGTGACGGTCAATAATATAGGATGCATTTTCGGGCATGCCGGTTATTTCTGCCACGTTGCCTTTACCTTTAAGCAGCGCAGCCGCATATTTTCCTGCATTTTCACCCACTTCATAATTGGAAGCTCCAATAAATGCCGTATGTTTTTCTGAGTTTATGCGCCTGTCCACTTCAATTACGGGAATGCCGCTGTTATACGCTTTTTCAATGGCAGGGATAAGCGCATTCATTTCGTTGGGCGAAACAATCAGCACATCGGGTTTTTGCAACAGCAGCGAATCAATCTGGCCGGCCTGCACAGCACTGTTGCCGCCGGCATCTTTATAAAGAAATTTAATATTGGTATGAAAAGAAAGCTCCCTCTGCATTTCCTGCAGCATGGTTTGCCGCCAGGTATCGCCGCCAACGCATTGCGAAAAAGCGATGGTGTATTTGTGATTTTTAATTTCCTGTTTGCAGGAAAAAGCAATTGAAATGAATGCAAAAAAGCAGCAGGCAATCCAAACAATATCCCGGCCCCTTAGCAGTTTTGTTTCCGGAGAAGGCTTCATATAATAAGATCGTTCTCCCTGCAAATTAGAATAAAACCATTACTATCAAACCGAATTGTCCGGCCGGCATTAACAATTGGGTTGTAAAAATGATACAGGTTTAAAAACTACCGTTACAAAATTAAAACCCTGCCTTTTTTATGAATTTATAATTTATTGATTATTAAACTGTTGAAAATATTTTTGCCAAATTTTATTTTTATAACAATTTGGTATAAAAACGAAACAATGCCGCTTGCCCGGGCACCTATTTTCGGGTTCTAACAGCGGGTCGTATGAACAACAGAAAAGTAATCTTTTGGTCGCTTACCGTAGCGCTTGGCGGCTTTCTCTTTGGTTTTGATACAGCAGTAATTTCAGGTGCAGAAAAATCAATCCAGCAATACTGGCAGCTTTCCGCTTTTAAGCACGGGCTCACGGTTTCCATAGCGCTCATCGGTACCATCTTCGGCGCCCTGTTTGGAAATATCCCTTCCGATAGGCTGGGCAGAAAGCAAACGCTGTTCCTGGTAGCCATATTATATATGCTGGCTTCACTGGGTACCGCCCTTGCCCATAACTGGTACCTGTTTTTATTGTTCCGGTTTTTAGGGGGCATAGGCGTAGGCGCCTCATCGGTAACCGCACCTATTTATATTTCAGAAATAGCGCCCGCTGAAAAAAGGGGCAGCCTCGTGGCGCTCTTTCAGTTCAATGTGGTATTTGGTATTGTAGTATCTTATTTATCCAATTATGTAATAGGCACTTCTTCTGAGATTTCCTGGCGCTGGATGCTTGGCGTGCAGGCCGTTCCTTCCCTGCTTTTTCTCATTTTCATTCGTTTTGTGCCCGAAACGCCGCGCTGGCTAATCTTACAGCGGGGTAAAATGGACGAGGCGAAATCTATCCTTAAAATAATCAATCCTGCCGGTTACGAAACTGATTTTAATAACATCCTTTCCAGCCATAAAAAAGAAACAGAAAGTGGGGCTGCCGAAAAACTGCTGCAGAAAAAATACCGGTCTCCCATAGTGCTGGCTGTTTTGTTTGCTTTCTTTAACCAGGTTTCCGGCATCAACGCCATTATATATTATGCGCCGCGCATTTTTGAAATGACCGGTCTCGGCACCGGCTCTTCCCTGCTTTCCACGGCCGGCATCGGGCTGGTAAACTTCATCTTTACTTTACTGGCCATTAATTTTATTGATAAGGTGGGCCGAAAAACGCTCATGCTCATTGGTTCTGCCGGCCTTATTTTATCGCTCAGCCTGGTGTCTGTGGCTTTTCTCACACACAATGCTGCCAGCTATGTGGTAGTGGCCAGCCTGCTGATATTCATAGCCTTTTTTGCTTTTTCACAGGGCGCAGTCATCTGGGTGTTTATTTCCGAGATTTTTCCAAACGAAGTAAGGGCCAAAGGCCAAACGCTGGGCAGCGTAACACACTGGGCCATGGCAGCGCTCGTTGCTTTTATTTTCCCTGCGCTTACGGAGAAGCTCGGCGGCGGCGTCACCTTCTCCTTTTTTGCCGTGATGATGGTTTTGCAACTGCTGTTTGTATGGAAACTGATGCCGGAAACCAAAGGCAAATCGCTGGAGCAGATTGAAAGCACACTGGTATTGCATTGAATAACTGTTTCATAAGAATTATACCCTTCTCTTTTTAAAGATTGCTATATGACAACAAATAAACCATACTATCCTGTTATATGTTTTGGGGAAGTGCTCTGGGATATGCTGCCGGCCGGAAAACAGCCCGGCGGCGCTCCCATGAATGTGGCGTACCACCTCTGCAAACTGGGTAAAAATACTGCCGTTATTTCCCGCATTGGCTGCGATGAGCCGGGCAACGAACTATTGGATGTTTGGAAATCGAGGAGCATAAACACTTCTTTTTTCCAGCTTGATAAAAACATAAGCACAGGCAAAGTATATGCCCGGGCCGGCAACGACCACGAAATGCACTATGATGTTGTAAAACCTGCGGCCTGGGATTGTATTCAATGGAAAGAAGAATATAACTGTCTGGTGAGCCAGGCTGAATACTTTGTTTTTGGAAGCCTGGCTGCAAGAAGCAGTGAATCAAAAGCTGCTTTGTTCAAATGCATGGAAGCGGCGCAAACCAAAGTGCTGGATATAAATCTGCGGGCGCCGCACTTCAACCGGGAAAATGTGGAAACCCTGCTTTCCAAAGCAAATATTTTAAAGTTAAACCAGGCTGAACTGCAACTGGTAGCGGGCTGGTACGGCCATTTTGAAAGCGATGAAGAAAGGGTTGGGTGGCTAAGCCAGAGATTTGGCCATAACATGGTCATTGTTACAAAAGGCGGCAATGGCGCTATGCTGCTTGCCGGTGGCAGGTTTTACCATCACCCCGGATTTCCCGTAACCGTTGCCGATACCATTGGCAGCGGCGATGCTTTTCTTGCCGGGTTTCTTGCCGGGCTGCTCGATCATAAATCTTACGACGATATGCTTTTGCAGGCATCTGCCATGGGCGCCTTCATCGCCTCCAAAACAGGCGCCTGCCCGCAATACAGCCTGGCGGATATATCAGGCTTCTGCTGCTTAAAATCCAATCAGGCTTCAATTTTCCAATCAATTTAAAACACAGTTATGAAAGGTGTGCTTACGTTTCTTGTTATGTTGCTGGCCTTGCAGGTATGGAGCCAGCAGAAAAAATTAACGGGTACAGTTGTAAACAAAGAAACCCGTGCGCCGCTGGAAGGCGTTACCATTCAATCAAAACTGCAAACCGTGGTTACAGACAGCCTCGGCGCATTCTCCATTCTTGCAGCCCCTGGTGATACGCTGCTTGTTTCGCACGTGGGCATGGAATTTAAAAAAATAACTGTGGGCAATGCCGCGACACTTACCATTGACCTGGATGTGCTTAGCAACGACCTTAACCAGGTAGTGGTTACCGGTTATACCAGCGAAAGAAAGAAAGACCTCATTGGCGCCGTATCGGTTGTAAATGTGAAAGACATGAACAAACAGTCCACCGCTAACCCCATTAAAGGCCTGCAGGGCCAGGTGCCGGGTGTTTTTATAACCAGCGATGGCGGCCCCAGCGGCAGCGGCACCAGTATTTTGATAAGAGGTATTGGTACATTAAACAGCACACAGCCTTTGTATGTAATTGACGGAGTGCCCACCACGGCCGGCATGCATGAGCTGAATGCCAACGATATTGAAAGTATGCAGGTATTGAAAGATGCTTCTGCCGCCAGCATTTACGGTTCCCGCGCTGCCAATGGCGTTATCATCATCACCACTAAAAAAGGCAGGGCCGGTAAAATGGCGGTTGATTTTAAAGGCTACACTTCTGCTTCTTATTACGCTAATAAAATGCAGGTGCTGAATACCGGCGGCTATGGCCAGGCTTTATGGCAGGCCTCGGTAAACAGCGGCGTTGACCCCAATACAAACAGCCTTTCTTACCAGTTTGACTGGGATTTGGATGCAAACGGCACACCGGTGCTGAACAAAATAATCGTGCCGGAATACCTGGATGCGGATAAAACAGAAAAAGCTTCCAATACCGACTGGTTCAAAGAAATAACCAGGGTGGGTGTAATTCAGAATTATGATCTTACCCTCTCTAACGGTAACGAAAAAGGCAGTTACCTGTTTTCCGGCGGTTATTTCAACAACAATGGCATTATTGAAACCACGCGCTTCAAGCGATATTCGGCCCGCCTGAATACGGATTATAAATTATTTAATAACCGTGTTACCATTGGCGAAAATTTTACTGTAAACAAAACAAGAGAAGGCATTTTGGCCGACGCCAATATATTGAATGTAGCGTTGCAGGCCCTGCCCATTATTCCCGTGCACACCGTAGATGGCGGCTGGGGCGGCCCTATCGGGGGCATGAACGACCGCCAAAACCCGGTGCGTGTGCTGGAAGACAATAAAGACAACCACTACGATTATATCCGTCTTTTTGGCAATGTATATGCCGATGTTACGCTTTTTAAAGGCCTTAAATTCCATTCAGGCTATGGCATTGATTACGGCAACTATAACTCCCGTGTCTTTACCAAAAAATATGTATCTGGCTATTTAAGCAGCGATGATAATTATCTTACTGTTGCTGAAAGCCAGACCACGAAGCAAACATTTACCAACACGCTTAACTATGTTAATACGTTCCATAAGCATCATATTGATGTATTGGCCGGCACGGAATATTATCACCAGTTTGACCAGAATTTCTGGGCCACCAAGCATGATTTTGATGCAGAGGATATAGACTATACCTATTTAGATGCCGGCACGGGAACAGCCACCAATGGCGGCAGTGCCGGCGAGTATGCCCTGTTCTCCCTTTTTGGAAAGATCAATTATGCCTATAACGACCGCTATCTTGCTTCCTTCACCCTGCGCCGCGACGGCTCCTCCCGTTTTGGTAAAAATAACCGGTATGGCGTGTTCCCCGCATTTTCTGCGGGATGGAGAATAAGCCAGGAAGATTTTTTCAAGAATACAAATGCGCTTTCTTTTATCAGCGACCTGAAGCTCAGGTATGGCTGGGGGCAAACCGGCAACCAGGAAATTGATAACAATGCCCAATACAATCTTTACCTCACCAGCTATTCCGGCACCAATACCGATCCCACCTGGGCCACCTCTCTGGGCACAGCTTATGATATTACCGGCGCCGGCAGCGGCACCTTATCTTCCGGCTATATTCAAACACAAACCGGCAACAGCAGCATAAAATGGGAAACCAGCATTATGAGCAACGGGGGCATTGACTTCGGGTTTCTGAATAATAAAATAATTGCCAGCGCAGATTATTTTATCAAGAAAACAAAAGACATACTTATCAAACCCGCTTACCTGGCCGTTAGCGGCGAAGGCGGTGGCCAGTGGGTAAACGGCGCTTCTGTACAAAATACAGGTATTGAAATAGCTGTAACTTATAACGGCAGGGCCGCCAAAGACCTCAGTTTTACAGTTACGGGCAATGTTTCCAATTACCGTAATAAAGTTACCAATCTGCCGGAATCTGTTTTATATGACTATGGCGGCAACGGCTCCGACCAGAATATACTGGGCAGGCCGCTTGGAAGTTTTTATGGTTATGTGGCCGATGGCCTGTTCCGCACACAAAAAGAAGTGGATGAGAGCGCCACGCAAACGGGTAAAGGATTAGGGCGCATTCGATACAAAGACTTAAATAATGACGGCGTCATTGATATTGACGACCAGACCTGGGTAGGCGCTCCGCAACCAAAACTTGTATATGGCCTGAACATTTCCGTCCAATATAAAAACTTCGATCTGTCTGCTTTCCTCCAGGGTGTGTATGGCAACACCATTGAAAACACACAAAAGTACAGTACAGATTTTTGGAGCGTTTCCGAAACCGGATCAAATAAAGGCACCCGGCTGCTGAATGCCTGGTCTCCATCCAACCCCAATTCTTCCATACCAGCACTGGCATATACGGATGATAATAATGAAAGCCGCTTTTCTACTTATTTCTTAGAGAAGGGCAGTTATACCAAACTGCGCAATTTGCAAATTGGTTACACGCTGCCGGAGAAAACGTTGAAGAAAATGAAAATAAGCACTTTCCGTATATACATTGGTGGGGATAACCTTTGGATTATTACAAAAAATAAAACATTTACGGGCATCGATCCCGAAACGCCCGATTATGGCTATCCCAACCCAAGGGTATTTACCGGCGGCCTGAACATTTCATTCTAAAGCAAAAATTAAAATACTTCGATATGACTTGCAATACATTTTTTTATAAGATCATACACAGGGCAGGGCCTTTCCCAAAAACATTACTGGCAATGGTTTTGGGCACAGCAATAATCACTGCCGGCTGCAACAAGCAATTGGATATAAATCCCAAAGGCGTTGTAAGCGAGGAACAGATAAATACCGCCGATGGAGCTGAAAAACTGGTAATAGCCGCGTATGCCCAGCTTGGCAACGACCACTACGACCAGCCTTTCAGCCTTTGGG
>NZ_JASGEX010000100.1:0-14217 GCF_047606085.1 Parafilimonas sp. | reverse complement strand
CGGTGGGCAAATGAAACGGTTTTGATATTGAACCCGCTGCGGCGGGTTCAACAAAAACTTCGACATTTTTACCGTGAGTTTCGCTCACGGCTATTCAAATTCAAGCCCTTTGGGCTTAAGTTGACGGCTATGGTGTATCACCGACCGGAAATGTATGAACGGAGCGAAAACCTGAAATACACCCGGTTTTAGGCTATTGGTTTTAAATTAAGCGCAGCCGCTTTTTCAATCATTAATTTATAAGCGGCCGAAAAATCGTTCGGTATTTCGCCGTCCAATATAGCTTCCCTGATGGCATCTTTTATCATGCCCACTTCCCGGCTGGGCGGTATGCCAAAAGTTTCCATAATAATCTCCCCGGTAACAGGCGGCTGCCAGTTGCGTATCTTATCTTTTTCCTCCACTTCAACCAGCCGTTTGCGAACAATTTCAAAATTGCTCACATAGCGCTTTACCTTCGCCTTGTTCTTGCTCGTAATATCGGCTTCGCACAACATCATTAAAGCATCTATATCATCGCCGGCATCAAAAAGCAGGCGGCGTATGGCGCTGTCTGTAATATTTTCTTTCGTGAGGCTGATGGGCCGCAAATGCAGGCCTACCAGCTTTTGCACCATCTTCATTTTTTCGTTTTGCGGAAGCTTTAAGCGGATAAATATTTTAGGCACCATTCTCGCGCCCACCACTTCATGCCCATGAAAAGTCCAGCCTTCTTCCCTGCTGAAACGTTTGGTATCAGGCTTGGCAATATCATGCAGCAAAGCGGCCCAGCGCAGCCACAGGTCGTTTGTTTTGGCAGCTATATTATCCAGCACCTGCAGTGTGTGCGTAAAGTTGTCCTTATGGCCAATGCCATCAATATATTCTGCGCCCTGCAGCTCCAGTAATTTCGGGAATATAATTTTCAGCAGGCCGCTGTCGCGCAGTAAAAACCAGCCGACAGAAGGCTTTTCTGCCAGCATTATTTTATTCAGTTCATCGGTAACGCGTTCCTGCGAAACAATCTTTATGCGCGCTGCATCTGCTTTAATTGCGTTAAATGTACCGGACTCAATTGTAAAACCCAGTTGCGCTGCAAAACGAATGGCGCGCATCATGCGCAGCGGATCGTCGCTGAAAGTGGTTACAGGCTCCAGCGGTGTTTTAATTAATTTCTCCCGCAAATGCTGCAGGCCATTGAAAGCATCAATCAATTCGCCATAATTATTTTTATTCAGGCTTATGGCGAGCGCATTAATGGTAAAATCACGGCGGTTAAGATCGTCTTCAAGCGAGCCTGCTTCCACAGCCGGTTTGCGTGAATGCGCTGCATAGCTTTCCTTTCTTGCGCCCACAAATTCAATGTCAAAGCCGGATACTTTTATTTGCGCCGTGCCAAAATTTTTGAAATAAGCAACCGTCGGTTTGGGATTAAATGATTCAGCCACCTCATGCGCCAGCTTAATGCCATCACCAATGCAAACAATGTCCGCATCTTTTGTTGGCCGGCCCAGCATTTTGTCCCGCACAAAACCGCCAATAAGATAGCCTGGCATGGAAAGCTGTTCCGCCGCCCTTGCTATCTTTTTAAATATTAAAGCTTCCTGGCCGGTTAACTCAATTTGCATAGCCGGCAAAGATAGGCGTGGCATGTTTGCCAAACATGGCATTCAGGGCCGTAATATTTCGGCCTTGCCGTTTTTCCACCGGATAAGGGAAGATGCTGTATGTTCACGCGCATCATCCTGCCGGTACTGCACCACATAATCCACACCGTTTTTTATGGCAGGCGATACCTGTGCAAAACTGGCCGGCGAAGGCTCGCCGCTAAGATTGGCAGATGTGCTTACAACCGGCTTGCGGAAACGTTTAATTAAATGCCTGCAAAACTCATCACTGCAGATGCGGATGGCCACCGATCCATCGGCGTTGCAAACATTTTCTGCCAGGCCCAATGCATGTTCATAGATCACCGTTGTGGGCTTTTGCACGGTTTGCAGGTAATCAAACACAGCCAGGTCGGGCGAAGCCGTGTATTGCAGCACATCTTTTTCTGAAGCCGCCAGTACAACAAAACTTTTTTGCTGCGGGCGTTGTTTCAACTGTATGATTTTTTCAGCAGCCCCGGCATTGGTGGCATCGCAGCCAATGCCCCAGATGGTATCTGTAGGATAAAGAATAGTGCCACCCTGTTTTAAAACTTCCAAAGCCCTGGTAATATCCTGTTCAAACAATGTTTCATTCATGATGTTGTCGTAAAATTTCTCCTGCCATATTAAACAAAAAATACAGTTTTTTGCATTTTCATTGTATGGCAGGCACGATACATTTGCAGCAATAATAAATTCAGTTAACAATTTATGCAACTCTCTGTAATAATCACTACCTATAATTCGCCGGCATGGCTGCAAAAAGTATTGTGGGGCTATGAAACGCAGACTTTTAAAGATTTTGAAATGGTGATTGCAGACGATGGCTCAACAGGGGAAACACGCCTGCTGATTGATAATATGCGCAAAGAAGTTTTTTACCCGGTTCAGCATATATGGCAACCGGATGAAGGCTTTAGAAAATGCACGATACTCAACAAAGCTATTGCTGCATCAAAAACCGGTTATCTTGTTATTTCCGACGGAGACTGCATTCCAAGAAAAGATTTTCTGGAAGTGCATATAAATAGAAGAAAGCAGGGTCATTTTTTATCCGGCGGCTACAGCAAGCTGCCAATGGATATTTCGCAACAGGTAACCAAAGACGACATTTTTAACCAGCGCTGTTTTGATATACGCTGGCTTAAAGCAAATGGCCTGCCTTCCTCTTTTAAAAACAATAAATTTACAGCCGCAGGTTTTAAAGCAGGCTTATTAAACTTCATCACACCCACCAGGGCATCGTGGAACGGGCATAATTCATCGGCATGGAAAAAAGATATTTATGCCATCAATGGTTTTAATGAGCAGATGCGGTATGGCGCTTTGGACAGGGAAATGGGCGAAAGGCTGGAAAACAACGGCATCAAGGGCCTGCAGATAAGGTACAATGCTGTTTGTGTGCACCTTGATCATGCAAGGAGCTATAAAAACAAAGAGGACCTTGCCAAAAATAAAGCTATCTGGATGAAGAGCCGCAGGGAAAAACTTACCTGGATAGAAGATGGGATCATAAAATCAGCCACACCGGTTTTGCAACCGGTATAAATTAATTACTCAATTATAAAATCAAATTTCTAAAATGGAATTGCAATCGCTTATTCTTGAAGCATGGAACAACCGCGAATTACTGAAAGAAGAAAAATATGCTGATGCTGTAAAAGCAGTTATTGAAGAGGTGGACAAAGGCAGGCTGCGCACTGCATTGCCAACCGGTGATGGCTGGGCGGTGAACGAATGGGTAAAACAGGCGGTGCTTTTATATTTTGCCATTCAGCCCATGCAAACAATGGATGCGCCGCCCTTTGAATATTATGATAAAATCCCGCTGAAGAAAAATTTTAAAGATATAGGCGTAAGGGCATTGCCCGGCTCTGTGGCGCGTTATGGCGCCTACATTGCCAGAAATGTGGTGCTGATGCCAGGCTTTGTAAACATTGGCGCTTATGTGGATGAAGGCACAATGGTGGATACCTGGGCCACTGTGGGCAGTTGCGCACAAATAGGAAAACATGTGCACCTAAGCGGCGGTGTGGGCATAGGCGGCGTGCTGGAGCCTTTGCAGGCAACGCCCGTTATTGTTGAGGACGGTTGTTTTATCGGCAGCCGCTGCATCGTGGTGGAAGGCGTTATCGTTGAAAAAGAAGCGGTGCTTGGCGCCAATGTGGTGCTTACGCAGTCAACGAAAATTATTGATGTAAGCAAATCTTCACCGGTTGAATATAAAGGGCATGTGCCTGCAGGAAGCGTTGTAATTCCCGGCACTTACAATAAAGACTTTCCGGCAGGTTCTTTTGGTGTTAGCTGCGCGCTCATTATTGGCCGGCGCAAAGAAAGCACCGATAAAAAAACAAGCCTGAACGATGCCTTAAGGGATTTTAATGTAAGCATATAGCTTTATCATAATCAGGATATTCTTTACCGGAAATTCACGAAGTGCATTCAAAAAATGTTGTAATCATAGGCAGCGGGTTTGCAGGCATTTCCGCTGCCTGCTTCATGGCAAAAGCAGGTTACAAGGTTGTTGTGCTTGAGAAGAACGAACAGCCCGGCGGCCGTGCAAGACAATTAAAACTGGAAGGTTTTAGTTTTGATATGGGCCCGAGCTGGTATTGGATGCCCGATATTTTCGAAAGGTTTTTTAACCAGTTCAATAAAAAGGCAAGTGATTTTTATGACCTGATAAGGCTAAATCCCTCCTATCGCATTTACCGGCAAAACGACACAACCGATGTTCCCGCAGATTATACCGCTTTAAAAGATTTGTTTGAACAACTGGAACCGGGCAGCGGCAAAAAGCTTGATATATTTTTAAACGAAGCGGCATACAAGTATAAAACCGGCATGCAAAATTTTGCTTATAAGCCCGGCCTTTCGCTAACTGAATTTTTAGATGCAGATTTAATAAAAGGGATTTTTAAGCTTGATGTTTTTACCTCTGTAAAAAAACATGTAAGCAAATATTTTAAGCACCCGCATATACAGCAATTGCTTGAGTTCCCGGTTTTATTCCTTGGCGCTTTGCCCGAAAAAATCCCTGCCTTATACAGCCTGATGAATTATGCCGATATTAAAGGCGGTACCTGGTTTCCCAAAGGCGGCATGTACAGCGTTGTTAATGCCATGTATAAACTTGCCATTGAGCTTGGCGCAACATTTCAGTTCAATAACAATGTAATTAAAATCGAAGTGGAAAATAAATCGGCCGGCAAAGTTCATGTACGGCATCCTGACGGTTCCACTTCGGCGCACAATGCAGCCATTGTAATTGCCAACGCAGATTATCATTATACGGAGAACAGCTTATTGCCCGCCGCATACCGAAACTATTCAGAAGCGTACTGGAATAAAAAAACAATGGCGCCTTCCGCTTTACTATATTATGTGGGATTAAATAAAAAGCTGGAAAATATTACACATCATTCATTATTCTTTGACACCTCTTTTCAGCAGCATGCAAAAGAAATTTACCACACAAGGCAATGGCCTGAAGATCCTTTGTTTTATGTAAGCGCCCCAACTGTTACTGATGGTTCACTGGCGCCTGAAAACTGCGAAAACCTGTTCTTGCTCATTCCTGTAGCAGCAGGATTGAATGGCGATACCGAAGAACTGCGGGATTATTATTTTGAAAAAATAGTATCGCGTTTTGAAAAAAGAATTAACCAGCCGGTTAAACAGCACATCATCTTAAAAAAGGCTTTTTCATACAGCAATTTTATTCATGATTACAATGCCTATAAGGGCAATGCTTATGGCCTGGCAAATACATGGATGCAAACAGCCATTATGAAACCTTCCATCAACAATAAAAAAATAAAAAACATTTTTTACACCGGCCAGTTCACCGTGCCCGGCCCGGGTGTGCCGCCTGCATTAATAAGCGGCGAAATTGTTGCAAAGCATATCATTAATCTGAACAAATAGAAAACATTATTGTCCGGTTAGCATGAGCTTAAGCCTGTGGTTAGTAAAAACAAGCCCGGGAGAAAATAATTTTAGCCGTGCAACAATAGTTCAAAAACTTGCATTAATATGTAATTCTAATTAAGTTGCAGTAACAGGTATGATTGACCTCTTTCATAAAACAAGCCAGCAATGCAGCAGGATAACCGCTGAGAACTACAGCACTTCGTTTGCCGCCGCCATAAGATTGCTGCATAAACACATCCGGCCGCATATTTATAATATTTATGGTTTTGTTCGTTTTGCAGATGAAATTGTTGATACATTTCACAACTATAACAAGGAGTCACTGCTTAATAACTTCAGGAATGAAACATATAAAGCTATTAATGAAAAAATAAGCCTCAATCCTATCCTGCACAGCTTTCAGCTCACCATTAACCAATACCATATTGACATCAGCTTAATTAACGCTTTCTTTAACAGCATGCAATGCGATCTTGATAAAAAATGTCATACAGAAACCTCATACAAGGCATATATTTATGGCAGTGCAGAATCTGTAGGCTTAATGTGTTTGCACATCTTTTGCCACGATAAAGAAAATTTATATGAAGCACTGAAGGAGTATGCAAAAAGCCTCGGCGCTGCCTTTCAAAAAGTAAATTTTTTACGCGATATAAAAGCAGACAATGAACAGCTTAACCGCATGTATTTTCCCGGCTGCTGTTTTAAAAACTTTACCGGTCCCTGCAAAAAACAAATAGAACAGGATATTCAGAAAGACTTTGACCATGCTTACCAGGGCATTTTGTTATTGCCTGCAGAAGTAAGGCTTGGCGTTTATATTGCATACCGGTATTATTTATCGCTGTTTAAAAAAATAAAACGCCTGCCGCCAAAAGCAATATGTAAAAAAAGAATACGGCTTAGCAATCATATAAAATTCTTTATGCTGGCCAGAGCAGGCCTGCAATACCGGCTGCATAATTTAGGATTCAATGCCATTTAGTTAAGACACAATCTTAAACTTGTAAGCTTTAAATAAAAAAAACAAATAACAGCCAAACAACCCGTGCCCTGTGAACATAACCTGTAAACCTTAAATAAACAACGTTGATTCAGGATTAAGCGTTTCTTTAGCCAGGGGCAAACAGCAGCATCAAACTGTTAATTTTTATAGCTCCTCAAAATATTAATCAGCCATAAATTATTTATTTATATTTATCGCGTTATGAGCAGTACATCTTCAGCAGCACTGCAGGAGTTTAAAAGTCTTGTTGCGCTTAAATTTCAACTGTATAATAGTTTATTTACTTCATTGCCATTTCACCGTATAGAAAAAACCGGGGTGTTGCTTTCTTTATTTTTACTGGAGTGCGAAGAAGGTTTTAGCAGGGAACAAAGCCCCGCAGAGATAATTGACAGGTTCCTGCAAAAAAACACGCCTTACGATAAGGAGGAAGAATGGATAGACCTCTTATTTCGCTTTGTGCAATATGCCGAAAGGCAGGTGGTTTTATTTGATGCGATAGAAGACGCCGCCTTTACGCATGTGAATGATGTAAACGGGCCCGGCACCATAAAGCAATTGTGTTCCCAGATAACACAAATGCAAAAGGATGATGCGTTTGTAAAAAAACTGAACGATTTTGCCGTGCGCATTGTATTAACGGCGCATCCTACCCAGTTTTATACAGGCGAGGTTTTGGGCATTATCAATGATCTTAACAGTGCGCTGCAAACAGACGACACGGAAGCTATCAATAACTATCTGCAGCAGCTTGGCAGAACGCCTTTCCTAAAAAAACAAAAGCCTACGCCCTACGATGAAGCAGTAAGCCTTTTATGGTTTCTGGAAAATGTATTTTATGATGCCGCCGGAAACATTATGTCAATCCTGAAAAACGACCTGCAGGAATTTGAGCGCATTACGCATCCCTTGATTCAAATGGGTTTTTGGCCCGGCGCAGACAGGGACGGAAATCCATTCGTAACTACAGACATAACTTTAAAAGTGGCTGAAACGCTCCGGTTTGGCATTCTGCGCTCTTACCATAAAAATGCACGGTGGCTGAAGCGCCGGCTTACATTTAAAGGAACACAGGAGCTAATCACCCTGCTTGAAAAACGGCTGTATGATAACCTCTATGGCGGCGCTGATGCGGAACAGATAACGCAGGAAGAAATTAAACATATACTGCTGCAGATAATTGATGCGCTTCATGCCAATAACGACCTGTTCATACAGGATGTATATAAACTGCTGTTTAAATCGGAAATATTTGGTTTGTATTTCGCCTCGCTCGATATACGCCAGGAAAGCACCGTGCATTCCAAATTTTTTGAAGCGCTTGCAGCGCAAAAAATTTTATCGCAGGGTTATGCGGGATTTGATGAAAGTAAAAAGATAGAAGCCTTATTAAAATTACATGAACAGGCAGTTTCATTCAGCGATAACGAGCTTTTTAATGATACCATAAAATCGGTTAAGGCTGTAAAAACCATACAGGAGAGGAATGGTAAAAAAGCCTGTCACCGTTATGTTATAAGCCAGTGCAACAGCGCTTTGAATGTGATAGAGGTTTATGCCTTGTTTTTACTGGGCGGGTGGAAGAAGGAAGCATTAAGCGTTGATATTGTTCCGTTGTTTGAAACAATTGACGACCTGGCCAATGCTTCTGCCATCATGAAAAGATTATATTCGAATAAAACATACAGGCAGCATGTAAAATTGCGCAACAATACGCAAACCATCATGCTGGGCTTTTCGGATGGCACAAAAGACGGTGGTTATTTAATGGCCAACTGGAGCATTTACAAAGCAAAAGAGGAATTAACCAGCATCTCTAAAAGCTTTGGCATTGATGTAATCTTTTTCGATGGCCGCGGCGGCCCTCCTGCCCGCGGCGGCGGCAAAACACATAAGTTTTATGCATCCATGGGCCATGATATTTCAAATAAAGAAATACAGCTAACCGTGCAGGGGCAAACTGTAAGCTCCAATTTCGGCACCATCAGTTCAGCCCAGTTCAATATTGAACAACTAATACATGCCGGTATTGCCAACGACCTCTTCTCTTCAAAAGAAAACACTTTAACCAGAAGCGAAGAAAGGTTATTAAAGCAGCTCTCAGAAGATAGTTATGAAGCATATATTCAGTTAAAAAACCACCCTGCATTTGTTGATTACCTGGCAGAGATAAGCCCGTTGCGTTTTTATTCGGAAACAAATATTGGCAGCCGGCCTGCAAAACGCGGCAAAACCACTTCACTGTCATTAAAAGATTTACGTGCCATTCCTTTCGTTGGCTCTTTCAGCCAGTTAAAGCAAAATGTAACGGGTTATTATGGTGTGGGAACGGCTTTGAAAAAGGCAGAAGCGTACCGCAAATGGAGCAGCATTGAGCAGTTGTATAAGCATTCATTGTTTTTCAGAACGCTGATTGATAACTGTGAAATGGCAATGATGAAATGCTATTTCCCGTTAACGCAATACCTTTCCAATAACCCGCGCTATGGCAAGCTCTGGAACATGATGTATTCAGAGTATAAGCTTACGCTGCAGTATTTGCAAAAACTTACCGGCAATGATGCACTGATGGCAGGCTATCCTGTAGAAAGCTCAAGCATACACATGCGCGAAAGGATTGTACTGCCGTTGGCAACCATTCAGCAATATGCATTAATGCAGCTGCGTGCAAAAGATAAGCTGGCATTTAAGGAAAAATACGAAAAGCTGGCTATGCGCTGTTCTTTCGGGATTATTAATGCCGGAAGAAATTCTGCCTGAAATTGCCGCACAGGCACTGCATGCAAAACAAAAAGGGTTTCATAAAAAATGAAAACCCTTTTTGTTTAGTTTCAAAGGAAATCTATTGTGCCTGTTCAAGCAGTTTGGGCACTTTATCAATGAATTTCTTTTTATACAAAAGCATGGCATCTTCAATTATATCCAGCGCTTTTGCCTTGTCGCCAAAATCAGAAACTTTAACTGATTTTCTTTCAAGCGTTTTATATTCTTCAAAGAAATGCCTCAGTTCATTAAAGAAGTGCTGCGGGATTTCTTCAATATTATTATAGTGGTTTACGCCCGGGTCATTATTGGCAACAGCGATGATCTTATCATCAGCGTCCCCGCCATCCACCATTTGCATAACGCCAATAACTTTAGCCTCCATCAGTGTAAGCGGCTGTACAGGCAAAGATGTAATTACCAAAATATCGAGCGGGTCTTTATCGTCCCCATAAGTACGGGGAATAAAACCATAGTTGCATGGATAATAAAAAGAAGAATAGATAACACGGTCCAGTTTAAGCAAACCACTTTCTTTATCAATTTCATACTTACATCTTGAGCCCTGCGGAATTTCAATAACAGCATTAACAATCCGGGGCGCCTTGTCTCCGGGGGTTACACCATGCCAGGGATGAAGAACAGTAGTTGTAGTCATAATCGGTTTTTTGCAAATGTAACTTTTTGCAGGCTTTTCAGCCAGGGTAATTTGAAGGGTTATGCCGGGCATTAAAAATTAAAGCAGGAAAATGTTTACAAATAAATCATCCTTTATATATTTATGTTTTTTGAAATCAGGTTCATATTTGGTATAAAAGGTAAACAATTTTATCGAAAGTTTTATACTGAAATGCACTTATATTTGTGTTTGCTTTATTAACCTCGTTTAGTTCCCGATGAATGAATTTTTTTTAATTATAGCGGCATACCTTATTGGCTCTGTACCAACCGCCATTTGGGTGAGCAGGTATTTTTTTGGCATTGACATTCGTGATTATGGCAGCGGTAATGCAGGTGCCACGAACACGTATCGCGTGCTTGGCTCAAAATGGGGAACATTTGTAATGATCACCGATATGGTTAAAGGCGTTATTGCCACTTCGCTGTATATTTTAATTCCGTATTACGTTACAAAATCCAACGACTGGGACAGAACCAACCTTATGATCGGGCTTGGCCTTGCCGCGGTTGCCGGTCATATTTTTCCTATATGGGCAGGTTTCCGGGGAGGAAAGGGCGTAGCCACCCTGTTTGGAATGATATTGGCTATTCAGCCTGTTGTTGCTGTATGCTGTGTAGGGGTGTTTTTGCTGGTTTTGTATTTAACAAGATTTGTATCGCTCAGTTCCATTTTATCCAGTGTGGCATTTGCCGTATTTATACTTTTTATTTTCAATGATGATGTTACATTGTATAGAATCTTTTCTGTAGCAGTTGCCTTAATGGTCATACTCACGCACCAAAAAAATATAAACCGGTTGCTGAACGGCACGGAAAGCAAAGTGCCAATCTTAAAACACCGCGACCGCCGCCGCAGCAACAGGCAAAAAAGAAGACGCTGATCTTCTATCTTTCATAGCAGTTGAATTTTATTTATTTTATGAAACCGAAAATCATCCTTCTGCTTGCCAGTACAGCAAGTTTACATTTTTTTTCCTGCACACGAAATGCCATCACCGGGAGAAGCCAGCTTTCCCTTGTGCCCGAATCTGAAATGCAGCAAATGGCCATAACACAGTATAACCAGTTCCTTAATGAAAACAAGGTTGTTCCAAAAACAAATGATAATGCCGAAATGGTAAAGCGCGTTGGCTCGCGCATAGCTTCAGCTATTACAACATACTACCGGGAAAAGGGCATTACAAACGATATTGCCAATTACAAGTGGGAATTCAATCTCGTACAAAGCAGTGAAGTAAATGCCTGGTGTATGCCTGGCGGCAAAGTGGTGGTTTATACCGGCATTCTTCCTGTAACACAAAATGAAGATGCTTTGGCCATTGTACTGGGCCATGAAATTACACACGCAATTGCAGGCCATGGCCGGGAGCGCATGAGCCAGGCTATGGTAGCACAGGGTTTGCAGGTGGCAGGCAATGTTGCACTGGGAAGCAATCCTAAAACCGTGAATATATTCAATAATATTTACGGGCCCGCGGCGCAGGTGGGCGTATTACTGCCCAACAGCCGCAACCAGGAATCAGAGGCGGATCATTACGGGTTGATTTTTGCCGCCATTGCAGGCTATAATCCACAGGAAGCTATTCCTTTCTGGACACGCATGGCAAATCTGAGCAAGGGCAGCACATCACCTGTTTTTTTAAGCGACCATCCCAGTGATGCCAGCAGGATACAAAAGCTAAAGGCATTAATGCCTGAGGCGCTTGCTTATTATAAACCTTCCAAATAACTGCCCTTTGCTTATGTTTACAAGTTCACGGGTTGCTTAAAGTTTAATGTTTGACCATAGCCTCGCAGGTTTAATTGTTTAGAATTCTATCCACCGAGAGTAGGTCTGTAAAGTTTAATTCAGTGTTTTTATATTGACACGACGTTATTACAATAAAGGCCTTGCTGCTACAGCATTAAAAAACCCCGCGGCTGCGGGGTTTTTTAATGTTTTATAACCAGAAGCATTATTTTTCTTCTTCCTTCTTAAGCTTCTCTTTAATTTCAGCCAAAGCGCTAAGATCGCCAAGTGTAGCTTTTTCAACCTTATTCTGAATGTTCTTAACCGTTTTGCGTGTTTTTTCAGATTCGGCCCTTGCTTCTTTCTTAGCCGTTTCCTGCTGAGCAGCTTTTGCCTGCTCCCATATCTTGGTATGGCTTACAAGAATACGCTTTTCGTTGCGGTCAAATTCAATCACCATAAAGGCTGCCGTTTCATCTGCCACCAGGCTCTTGCCGTCTTCCTTAATCAGGTGGCGGTTAGGTGCAAAACCTTCCAGGCCGTAAGGTAACTGAACAATAGCGCCACGATCATCTTTGCGTATAATAGTGCCCTCATGCACGCTGCCCACTGCAAAAGTATCCTGCAAAGCCGTCCATGGATCTTCTTCCAGTTGTTTATGGCCGAGCTGCAGTTTACGGTTCTCTTTATCAATGGCCATGATCAGCACATCAATTTCTTCACCTGTTTTTGTGTATTCACCAGGATGGTTGAAGCGTTTCAGCCAGCTCAGGTCGCTGATGTGAATCATACCGCCAATACCCGGTTCAAGCTCTACAAATACACCGTAAGGCGTGATGTTTTTAACAACGCCTTTGTGTCTGCTGCCTTCCGGATATTTGGTTTCGATATTGTTCCAGGGATCTTCTGTAAGCTGTTTGATGGAAAGGCTCATTTTGCGGGACTCTTTATCCAGCGTTACCACTTTGGCCTCATGCTCATCACCCAGCTTAAAGAATTCTTTTGCATTGATAGGTGTATTGGCCCATGTAATTTCACTCACATGCACCAAACCTTCTATGCCCGGGAGAATTTCGAGGAAAGCGCCATAGTCTTCAATATTAACCACTCTGCCTTTTACAATTGCGCCTTCGTGTATAAATTCAGGCAATACATCCCACGGATGCGGGGTAAGCTGTTTTAAGCCAAGGCTGATGCGTTTTTTATCGTCATCAAAATCAAGCACAACCACCTGCAGTTTCTGGTCCATCTTCACCACTTCGCTCGGGTGAGAAATACGTCCCCATGAAATATCGGTGATGTACAGTAAACCATCTAAGCCACCGAGGTCCATAAATGCGCCAAAATCTGTAATGTTCTTAACAGTGCCTTCAAGCACCTGGCCTTTTTCCAGCTTGCTGATAATCTCAGCACGCTGCGCTTCGATATCGCTTTCAATTAATGCTTTGTGCGATACAACGGCATTCTTAATGGCTTCGTTAATCTTAACAACTTTAAACTCCATTGTTTTTCCCACAAACTGATCGTAATCCGTTACGGGCTTAACGTCAATCTGTGAACCTGGCAGGAATGTTTCGAGGCCAAATACATCCACAATTAAGCCGCCTTTGGTTTTGCTGGTAACAAAGCCGGTAACCACTTCACCGGTCTTATGCACTTCAACAATGCGTTCCCATGCACGAAAAACACGCGCCTGTTTGCGGCTAAGGTGCAGGTTGCCATCGCGGTCTTCTTTTTCAACCACCATTACTTCCACAATATCGCCCACTTTAAGGCCGGGGTTATCGCGAAATTCGTTGGATGACACCAAGCCGTCGCTCTTAAAGCCAATGTTTACAACCACATCGGTTTTGGTCAGCGCCACCACATTGCCATTTACAATTTCGCCATCTTCAATGGTAACAAAAGTGTTCTCGTACACTTTGTCATATTTTTCCTTTTCATCCTGGCTGTAGTGGGTAACATTCCGTTTGTCAACGCTCCAGTCAAAATCGTCGTGGGCGGCAATCTTTTCTTCCACCGGCTGTGGAAGTGTTTCTGTAACGCTGCTTTCAATTACAGGCTGGGTTGTGGTTTCTTCAGAAGCAGGCGCTTCTTCTGTTACAGGTGCATTTGTTGTCGCTGCAGTTGCTTCTTCCGCTATGGCGGATTCGGCAGACTCCTGTGCATCAGCGTTTGCGTTAGGAATATTATTTTCACTCATGATTAAAAAATCCCGTTGTTTTAAATCGGGGCGGCAAAGTTAGGTAAAATGCAGTAAAAATGCGTATTTATAAGGGCATGTTTGTTAATGAAATCTTTAAGAAAGATAGGAATTATAATTTAACGTGAGTTCGGGATAAGCTTAGATTGTTATTTTCGACCTCATCCCAACCCTTTTATTTCGTGCATATATATTTTTTAATTGCCGCAATGAATGCTTTGCATTTCCAAAGGAGAAGGGCAGGAAAAAAACATGATTTTTTGCATGTTTTATG
>NZ_JASGEX010000099.1:0-15158 GCF_047606085.1 Parafilimonas sp. | reverse complement strand
TATTTCGAAGATTTACCTGCCTTAAGTTAATGACATGGGTGCGCAAGGGATAAATTAGTGAATAATATTTCCTTGTCAGACCTCACCCCCAACCCCTCCCGAATGGTCGGGACAAGTGCTCCAAAGGAGAGGGGAGCTAAAACCGAACAACACAAAATCACTTTTTTACACCTTGCAGCGTATAAATAGGCAGGCTTTTGTTTTTTATGATAGAACGGGCTTTAGAAAAATTTTCTTTCAGGATTGTAATTTTTAAAAAAAGTTTTTACTTTATGCTTACAATAAATTATTTCATAACTATTTTATTTATCTCAATGAATGCTTTACAGCAGGTTCCCATTTTCATGGGAATGACGTTCGGATTTGCTCATTAGAATTAAAAACTTAATGAAGCCAGGGTTCAGCACAACCACTTTGTCGTCATCTCTTGCTTTCATTTCATTAAAATCATTATTATTTCTTCCAACATCAAAAAAATTAAGCACATCCTGACAAGCAAGCATTTAAAATTTTCACGTTTGACGATTCACGGTTCAGGTTTATTTCTCCGCCGGCACCTCCAGCTTCACTCCTGCTGCAACCGGTTCACCAAAGTTGGGTGTTCCATCTGTATTCCATGTAAACCGTTGGGCACGTGGGCTGCGTTTGTTACCGCAGCCATCACCCGGGTTGCTGTTGGCATGATACAGGATCCAGTTCTCTTTCCCGTTGGGCGAAACAAAAAAACTGTTATGCCCCGGCGCATATACTTTATTTGCAGATGATGATTGAAACACAGGTTGCGGCGATTTTTTCCACGAAGCGGCATCAAGCAAATCGGCATTCACTTCAGCGCTTAGCATGCCCAATGCATAATGATCTGTCCAGCAGCCACTGGCTGAATAGATCAAAAATATCTTATCGCCATGCAATAAAAACTCCGGGCCTTCATTCACATTCACGTGTGCAGGGTCATTCGGTGAATGTAAATCACCGTTCAACTCCCATTCATATTCAGGTTTAGACAATAATGTACGTTTACCTTCAATAGTCCACGGGTTTTTCATCGCGGCTATGTATATATCCTGTTCGCCATTCACATCACCTTTCCAGCCACTCCATATAAAATATAATTTGCCTTTCAGTTCAATAGCCGAACCGTCAATGCTCCATTTATCTTCCGGTGTTGTAAGCTTGCCCTTAAATACCCACCCGCCCTGCAAAGGGTCAGCAGACGTATTCTCCAGAACATACATGCGGTGATCGTTGTTATTACCGCTGTCTGCGGCAAAGTATATGTACCACTTGTTTTGAAAAAAATGAATTTCAGGCGCCCATAACTCCCTGGAATATTCTTTGTTTGGCGGCGGCACCCATACAGCTTTTTTCTCAGCAGCGGCTAAATAAGCTATGTTCTTTGTTTTCCAGATTGTAATGTTATGCCCTGTTGAATTGGTGTAATAATAATAACCATCTTTATAAATCACCCAGGGATCCGGCCCGGTTGGCAATAAAGGATTGGTAAATGTTTCCTGTGCCTGCGCCATCAATCCAGTCATTACAAAAATTAAAAAGAACATTAGCTTTTTCATATAGTTCAACGAGGTTTATTGTGAATATTAAAACAACAAGTTGTTTTATTTTTTGTATGATACCAGCCAATCAACAATGGCATCGTTCCTTGCGTCGCATTACCGTCATCTGCGTATTTTCATGGCGACTGAAGATTTATGTTTTAAGTTGCGGCTATACATTTATGCAACTTGAATTTTTTAGAGATGTGTAGTTACCTCAACACGGCGTTCGAAAAGTTCAATTAAACATAATCACTTCGAACGTCAACGTCATTCAGCTAAAACAGAAATCTCTTAAATCATTTCAAACTGCAAAAGAATCAAGAGATGTCTCGTTACCTCGACATGACGTTCGAAGAACTTAAATAAACACAACCACGTTGAACGTCATTTCGACGACAGGAGAAATCTCCAGTCATTAATCACTCTTACATAAACAAAGAACTATCGTCATTTCAAAGCCTGCAGCCTTGCATATATCTCCAGCATAGCCGCCTGGTCAATAAGGCTTTTCTTTTTTACATTGCGTCCCAATAATCCATTGGCATCTTTTTCATCATGCCATATTCTTTCAGCTTCATCGTACCAAAACCCAAGCAAATTCTTATCATGATTAATCCTATACAATTCAATATAACCTCTCAGCATAACTGCATTAAACCAATAATTTCCCGGCAGCTTATTCTTCCTGTAAAAAAACTTTGTTGCAGATGCCGCCATTGCTTCAGCCCGCTGTAAATACTTTTTTTCATGTGTTATATTGTACAGTAAAACATTTGATTGCAGCATTGTACCTGTGTTGTATGTATATTTTACTGAATCAATCTTAAGGGAAGGTATTTTTATATTATCATAGTAAAGATCATCCGGCGCTTGCAGGTGCATATTCACCCAATCGTATAACCGTATAGCGGTTTGCAAATATCTTTTATCATCCGTTATTTTATACAACTGCAATGCTATCAAAATACCAGGGCCGTTGGAACAGGTGTTCTTGGTTGTTTTATCGGCATACTTCCAATATAAGCCGCCACCGGCAGCGGTATCATAACCCGTCATCATAAAATCATAGACCGCCTTCGCCACATCCAAATATTTCTTTTCGTTCGTTCGGTTATAGATATCTATGTATGCAATGGCTATCCACTGGTTATCGTCATAAAAAGCATCATCTTTTTTTTCTTTTACAACAGAGGCCTGGTAAGAAGGCAAAGGTGTTGCAGTGGTATAATATTGATCGATGGCATCAACCGCCGGCTGAACATAATTAACCGAAGGGTTGATAACGGCGGCTTCATTAGCGGCCTGTATCAATGCGCACAATGGCCATAAAAATGAATGCACCTGTTTTTCCCCAGGCGCATATTCTTCATAATAAAGCTTATTGCCTGCATCATAAAAATAGTGGCTGATGTTGCTGTATATCGAATCCATCCACGGCCTGTAATCTCCTGCAGTTTGCGCATTGCTGTAATAAACTGCCACAACAAAACAGGAAAATGCAATATATTTTTTTATGTTATTCATTATACAAACCGGCAGTTTCTGCTATGCAGGCGCCATCTTCAATGGAAGCCATATAAGCGCTAAGGTTTAAACCCGTTTTTTCCCTGTATGATGCACGCACATCGTATATCAGTTCTTCAACAGAATCTTCTTTTACAATATTGATGGTGCAACCCCCAAAACCGCCGCCCATCATACGGGTGCCAATAACGCCGGGATTATTTTTTACAAGCTCAACCAGTATATCAAGTTCGGCACAACTTACTTCAAACAGTTTGCTCAGCCCTTTATGCGTGGCATACATTTTTTTACCAAATGCATGAATATCATTTTTCTGCAGGTCAACGCAGCCTGCAAGCAGCCTTCCATTTTCTTCTACTACAAACCGGCAACGATTATACACGGTTTTATTATGGGCAACATGTTTATCAAGCATTTCAATGTTTACATCCCGCAGGCTTTGTACCTGTGGGTGATGTTGTTGAATCAATGCCACGCCTTCTTCACACTCTTTTCTTCTGTTGTTATATTCTGAAAAGGCCAGCGAATGCCTGATACTGCTGTTGAGTAAAACGATCTTTACACCATCCTGCTTAAAAGGGAAATATTCATATTCACAGGAACGGCAATCCAGGCATATAACATGGTCTTTCTTTCCAAACATGCTGCTGAACATGTCCATAATACCACATTGCAGGCCTACAAATTCCTGTTCGGCTTTATGTGCAATCTTCACCATATCAACCCTGCTTATACCAAGGTCAAATAACCCGCTCAAGGCAAAAACAGTTGCACATTCAATAGCAGCAGAAGACGCCATGCCTGCACCAACAGGCACATCGCCATCAATAACTATATTAAAGCCTGTAACCGGATAATTGCTTTTTAATAATTGTTCTACAACGCCAAGTACATAGCTGGTCCAGTTAAATTTTTGCTGGCGGAGCTTTTCAATATCGGCAATATAATTTTCATTATATTCTTCCGCATGCAGGTGAATCTTATTGTCGTTGCGTTTATTTACTGCAACATAAATAGTTTTATCAATGGCAGCAGGCAGTACAAAACCATTATTATAATCCGTGTGTTCGCCAATAAGATTTATTCTTCCCGGCACACGAACAATTAAAGGATCTGCATGATGCATTTGCCTGAAAAGCCTTTCTATTCTGTCTGTACCCCACATATAATAGTCCTCACCCTCATTCCCGGTTTGTTGCCCGGCAGGCCTCTCCTTCCTTGGAGAGGCCTGCCCCGCTTTATAGTTTGATGATATAACCTAAGAGCGGTGCCTGATTATTTTAAAAGTTGATATATTTTATGTTTGTAACAATGCCTGATATTAAACGTAATTCCTAAATCATGCGAACTGACATTCACGTTTGACGATTCACGATTGACGTCAGTCATTTCTTCGGAAACACCCTGTTGGCGTTTGCCCATTGCTGCCATAAAACTTCCATTTGCCGCACTTTATCCGGGTACTTCGCTGCAACATCATTCATTTCAGTTTCATCATCAGCGATATGATATAAATGCCAGGCTTCATTATTTCCTGCCACCAGTTTCCATTCGCCCTGGCGTATATATTTTGCGCCATAATGTTCATTGCATAAGATGTCATGGCCATTATATTTCTCATGCTGCAAAACCGGCAGAAAGCTGATGCCCTGCACAGGCAAAAGTTTATGATTGTTATAGGTTTCAGGATAAGTTGTTTTTGCCAGTTCAAGGCAGGTGGGCATTATATCCATTACATGGCAAAGCTGTTTGTTGATGCTGCCTTTCTTCAGCTTTAAACCGTTTGGCCAATATGCAATGAATGGCGCGTGAATGCCGCCTTCGTACGATTCTGCTTTCCAGTAGCGGTAAGGCGTGTTGGCAACATTGGCCCAGCGCGGCCCTATAGAGGCATACGTGGTTTCGGGGCCGGGCATAATATCTTTCTTCGTTACATAATGAATGGTTTTGCCTTTCCTTGTTTCAGAAGGCCGGTCGAAGCCCGGGCCGTAATTGGCAGCCACTTCAGCACTGGCGCCATTGTCACTTAAGAAAATAATTACAGTATTGTTTAATTGATTTGTTTGTTTCAGCGCATTAATAATCCTGCCTATGCCCTGGTCCATTCTGTCAACCATGGCGGCATGTACAGCCATGGCCCTGGCATCCCAGTCTTTATGCGGATTATCTTCCCATTGCAAACTATCTTCCCACCTGGCTGAAAGCGGCGCTTTGTTCGGATCAATCAACCCAAGCTTAACCATTTTTTTATACCGGGCTTCCCGAATAGCCTCCCAGCCAGATGTATAAGTGCTTACATATTTTTTAATTTCCTTTTCCGGCGCCATCAGCGGCCAGTGCGGCGCTGTTTCCGCCACATATAAAAAGAAAGGCTTATTGCCGCTGCTTAATTCTTTTATATAAGCAACCGCCGTATCATTAATCGCATCTGTATGATAATAATCTTTGGGAATTTCTTTTACCGGCGTTGTACCGCTTACCAAACTGAAGGGGTCGAAATAATCAACTACACCCCAGATGTTGCCGAAGTATTTTTCAAAACCACGATTAACCGGATATTGTTCAACAGGTGAAAACAAAGGCGCATCCAACTGGTGGTTAAGCCATTTTAACTGTTCTTCTTTTGTTGGCTGTTCAACAGTGTTTGACACATGCCATTTGCCCGACATGGCCGTATGATAACCCGCCTGCTTCAATAATTCGGCAATGGTGGCAACGCTGTCGGTAATATGGCCGCGATAACCCGGCAGGCGCCGGTCTTCCGTCATTTCGCCGATGCCTGCATTATGGTTATACAAGCCGGTTAATAAAGAAGCGCGGCTGGGGCAACATCTTGATGTGTTATAGAAATTACTGAACCGCACGCCATTGGCTGCGAGATAATCCAGGTTGGGCGTATTGATCTCACCACCGTAGCAGCCAAGATCTGAATAGCCAAGATCGTCGGCAAGAATAATGATGATGTTGGGACGTGTGTCTTTTGCAGGAAAACCACTATTTGCTTTACGAACAGTAAATGCCGTAAAAGCAACGACAGCGAAAATAGAAAGTAATATGTAAGTAAATTTAGCCATAACCTCACCCTCGTTCTCCCGATACATCGGGAGATGCCCCGCTTTATAGTTTAATTATATAATTTAAGAGCGGGTGCATGATTGTTTTAAAAGTTAATACTTATTTATTATTAGACCTCACCCCAACCCCTCCCGAATGCCGGGACAAGCCCTCCAAAGGAGAGGGGCAAGAAAAACAGTTTACATTATTTAAACAATTTAAATTATAGTGCCCTGAAAGTCCTTTCGTTTGGAGAGGACTTTCAGGAGAGGCTTTTTATTTCCCCATCTTATCTTCCAGTACTTTCATAAAATAGCCACCTACCACACTGCGCGCCTGGAAGCCAACCTGCCTGCCATCTGTTGTTTCATGCCAGTCGCTCAAAGGCACACGGGTAGGGGTTTCTGTTGCATATTTATATATTGGATTCACCAGCGCGTTAAAATCATTTTTATTACTGGTTAACCCTGCTGTCCACATTATCCAGTCGCTTTTGGTATAGGTTTTACGGCTGTCCAAAGGCAGGCCAAAAGCGTTTTGTTTGGTGAGGTAATATTTAATCTCTTTATCATATACATCCTGCGGAAAAAGATGTAAGCCAAGCACTTTGTCCCATACAAGATTATACTTCTGGCTCCATGTATCGCCTTTATCAAAAGTGAGTGCATAATGATCGCCCACTTCGGCCTTTTGCATCCAGCGCAAAGCCATTGCCTTTGCTGTGTCGGTATATTTTTGAGCCGTTGCCTTATCGCCGAGCATATCAGCCATCATACCATAACAGGCAATGCCAACAATTGCTTTTGCAGAAAGGTTTGCATTGCGTGCAAGATGACCTGCAAAATCATCCGTGCATAACTGATTAGCCGGGTCGAAGCCTTCTGTAGTTAAGAAGTTCACCCATTGCGTTAATGTTTTCCAATGCTTCCTGGCATAATCTGCATTGCCTTCTTTTTTACATAAAGCTGCTGTTGAGATAATCATGTTGCCGCTTTCTTCCACCGGCATTCCTTCTCCATACGTTTGGCCGTTGGCGATTGGATAAGTGCCAAGATCATGGGCTGCGTAAGCTTCTTTAAAGTTGCCGCTTTCCGTATAATAAAAAATACCGTTCAGCATGCCCTTTAACAGTTCGGGATTGTAAGCAAGGTATAAAGGGGCTGACGGATAAGTAATATCAACTGTGTTGATTGAACCGTTGCTGAAGTTTTCTTTTGACAGGAAAAGAATTTCGCCATCAGGGCTTTTTGTAACGGCATGTGCAGCGATTGACTGGCGATAAGCCATGATGCAAAGTTTCGCATACGTTTCACCACCGGCAGCCACCGCATCATTCCATATCATTTTATTTACAGCATCGCATTTGGCTAAAACGTCATTGTATTCTTTATAAGACTGGTTTAATAAACCTTCAATCGTAACACCATCTTTCAGCTTCCACCAGCTTTTTAAATTTTGATGGAAATACTGAATGGCATACAGGTCATCATAACCCACCATCACTAATTTTTCTGTTGCAGCCGCACCAACCTTTTCTGAAGGGAAAACCGTGTTCAGCATTAACTGTTTGCCTGTTGCAATGTTTTTAGCTGATGTATTGGTTACGAAATTTTTCAAACCATTATCAACAGAAGTAATGCTTTGTTTTGGTTTAGACGATACAAGCGCTGCCACATACATATAACCCCAGTCAATGCGAAGATTGTCACCTTTCTTTTGCAATACAGGTTGTTCAACCGTAGCGGCTTTTAATAAAGCCAGTGCGCCATTGTTATATTGAGATGCGCTTACCGTTTGGGCCGGTGTATTAACCGCCAAATCAGTTGTTGCGCCAAAATACAATTGCACACTATGCTGCGCACCGTCATTGGATTTTGTTTTGAAGGAAATATAAGAAACAGGCCTTGTCATAATATCAAGGTCGTTTACCAGTAAAGGTGAAGTGAAAGTTACATTCAGGTCAACAGCGCCGCAGGCAAATGTATAAGCGGTTTGTGTGGCATTCATATTCAGGCCTGTTTGTTTAGCCGGCTCAATGCTGTTGAGCGAAGCATCGGGTTTGGGGTCAACGCTTAAACCAAAATCAAGCCCTTGCCCGCCGGCCGTATTGGCAACATGAATGGCTAAAATATTGTTGCCTTTTACCAGCCTGCTTTTTGCTGCATCATCCAGTTCAAAATATTCATTGGTATTATTCCATCCATTCTTACTGTATATTTTTTCTCCGTTCAGATATACTTCCACATTATCATCATGAAACATTTTCAAATACATTTTCCTGCCGGGGATTTCATTCAATATAAATGTTCTGCGCACCCAAAGATTATTGCTTTTCCAAAGTGTCTTTGCCTGCCTGTCGTTATCGCTGAAAGGCGCTGCGCCTGTTTTCCACCGGCTGTCGTTAAAGCCTGCATTCATCCAGCCATCAGCGGGCATATCTTCCGTATATTTAACACTATAGGCAGCTTCATCTGAAGCAGGCAATATGGTTTCCGGGGCTTCTTCTTCTTTGCCTAAAAAACGGTAAGTTTTACCATCAACTTTTATCAGGCCAATCAATGATTGTGTTGAACCTGTCCAGTGTTTTGTTGAAGCTGTATTCAGTTCATCAGAAAAACTCCACACACAGAAATAGGGGTTGTGTGTGATTAAAGGATAGGCTGGCGCTTTTGTAACCTGCGCAAAGAGCTGTACCGAAAGAAATAAGAAGAATGTAAATAGTTTTAATGCTTTCATCATGTTTAATTTAAGACCTCACCCCCAACCCCTCCCGAATGCCGGGACAAGTCCTCCAAAGGAGAGGGGCGCCTCTGCGCAAGAGGCGTCATTAATTGATAGCGGGGGTTCGTTTCATTTTATATTGTTGATAATAATTTAATTTTTTATTATCGGTCTGACGCTTTGAAGCGTCTGACCGCATTATTATTAAGAACTACAAATTTCAGCGGGTTATAAACCCCCTCCTCTGGAGGGGTTTGGGGAGGCCGTAAGTGATTTAATCAACTTGATTTCTTCTTCACTATACGGCGTGCCATCTTTCCGGAATATATCATGAAACCAAACCTTTGGCTCTTTGCCATCAGGCATCGGCGTATCCCATGCATAGATGGTGTTGGTTTTACCGGAAACAAAACCCCAGTTAATGGCGCCCACATTTTCTTTCTTCAGCAAAGGCATAATGTTGCTGAATAAACTGCCTCTTGTACGCGCCATATATTCCGTGCATAGTAAGGGGCGGCCATATTTCTTTAATGAATCAATTACGCCGGCATGCTCATCTTCTTTGTTGTAATTATGATAGGTAATAACATCAGAATTTTTTAATTGAAATGTATTTAACTCTTTCAGATCGGGGTTCCATAAGCCTGCAGATAAAGGCTGATCCGGGTTTACTTCCCTTGCCCATGTAAACACTTTTTGAAGCAATGGCAGGCTTTTATTTTCATAACCACTGTTGCCTGGCTCATTATATAAATCCCACAACAAAATGCGTTTATCGTTTTTAAACGTGGTGAGGATGTCTTTTACATAAGCCTGTAATGTATCCGCCATTGTTGTATCCTGGTAATACAATTTACCGGGATCGCGCACCCAACCTGAATTATGAATGCCCGGTTTAGGTTCGCGTTGTTTGCCTGCATGATAAACAGAATCCCAGCAATCATCAAACAATACAAACATGGTACTGATATGATGTTTATCGGCAATGCTTAAATACGCATTCACTCTTTGTTTAAAACCCTCTTTGTCCACCTGCCAGGCAAGGTGATGCAAAAACACACGCATCACATTAAAGCCTATGCCCTCAGCCCAGCCTAATTCCCTGTCAATCGTGGCGGTGTCGAACGTTTCTGCCTGCCACATTTCTAACTGGTTAATGGCCGTACTGGGAATAAAGTTGCTGCCGGCCAGCCAGCCCTTTGCCGCATACCATTCACCGGCTTTTTCCTTGCTCCATACTTCGCGCTCTGTTACAGGCGCTGTTGCCGTATCTTCTTTTTTACTTTCCTGCTGCGCGCACGATGCAGCAATAACAATCATAAACAGTGGTAATAGATATTTCTTCATTATTTCAGGATTAAACCTCACCCTCGTTCTCCCGATGTATCGGGAGATGCCCCTGTGTAAGAGACATTATTAATCAGGTAATGGTTGTTGTTTACAAATCTTTTTGTTACCAGCTAATGAGCTATGATTAAGCACGGTTGCGTCGCACTACCGTCATCTGCATATCGTTTGGCATCTGCGGTGCCTCAATCATAATCTCAAATATTACTTTGTGTTTTAAGGCCTTTGTGGCTATATTTTTTTTGAACCACCAAGGCTTTCTGCTCAACAGCGCTCTGCGAAGTCTCCGGACTTCGCAGTTGCTATGCGCAAAGTCTCTGACTTTTTTCCAAAACTTCTACTCCGCCACACTATACAATTTTGTATTAACAGCCTTCAGTTTGTCTATGGGCATCTTCATTACTTTCCTGTCATACGTCATGAAGCCATTCACTTCTCCCTCCACATCTGTTGTTTGCGTATATACAGCTGCAGATAACCCATGCTTAATCAAATCTTCCAGTTGGTCGGTAAGCGTTGTATAGCGCATGAACAAACTATCTGTCGTGCCAAAGCTTTGATAACCCCAGTTTTTTTGCTGCCAGGTATGCCCGTCAACCGGCAAGCCCAAACCACCAAATTCGCCGCACACCAATGCTTCTTTTGCCCCAAACAGATCAGGCCTTGGCATGGCAGGATCAGGGTAACTATGCAAATCAATTACATGACCAACCGTATAAAAATTACCACCGCTGGCGCTGTTTACTAATCTTGTCGGATCTTTTTTCATCGTCCATTCTGTTATCTCAACGGTTTTAAACTGTCCCCATGCTTCATTAAAGGGCTGCCATGAAATAATAGACGGGAAATTATACAGGGCATCCATTATGGCATTCCATTCTTTGCGGTAATACGCTTCGCTTTCCGGCGTGCGGTCACGGTCTGTGGCCTTGCCTAAAACGCCGGGCCTGTTTTCCCATTTATTGCCTAAATCGCCGCTTGGCATATCCTGCCATACCAGCATGCCGATGCTGTCGCAGTAATAATACCAGCGGGCGGGCTCTACCTTAATATGCTTGCGGATCATATTAAAGCCCATTTCTTTTGTTTTTTCTATATCGAATTTTAAAGCGGCGTCTGTTGGCGCCGTATATAAACCATCAGGCCACCAGCCCTGGTCGAGCGGGCCAAATTCAAACAGGAATTTGTTGTTCAGTAACATTTTCTGGATGCCATTTGCATCGGGGCCTATTGAGATTTTGCGCATAGCAAAATAGCTCTTTACTTCATCCACGGTTTTGCCTTTGCGCTCAATGGAAATTTTTAAATCATATAAAAAGGGATGGGATGGCGACCAGGCTTCAGGGTTATCAACCGGCAAAGACATCGTTGCATCTGTGCCGGATTTCTCCGCAATTTTTTCACTGCCTTTCCATGCGCTTATGTGTATAAGATCGCCAGGCAATAAATTTTCCACTGCGGTTGTTACCATAATGGTTTTATTATCCAGGTCAGGCGTTTGCCTGGTTGAAATGATATAGGTTTCAGGCACTGTTTCCAGCCACACGGTTTGCCAGATACCTGTAACGGGAGTGTACCATATTCCATGGGGGTCTTTCACCTGCTTGCCGCGTGGCTGCGGGCCTTCATCCGTAGGGTCCCATACATATACTGCCAGTTGTTGCTGTGTGCCTTTCTTTAATGCAGGGGTTATATCAACGCTGAAAGGATCGAAGCCGCCTTCATGTGTTGTTACCTTCGTTCCGTTTACATATATATCGGCATGCCAGTCAACAGCGCCGAAGTGTAATAATACTTTTTTGCCCTTCGTTTTTGCGTTGATGCTGAAGGATGTTTTATACCACAGCACGCTGTCTTTACCAACGGTTTTGCCAACGCCGGACAAAGCCGATTCAATGCAAAACGGCACTAAAATATTTCCCTGGAAAGTGGATGGCAGCACTTCGCCTTGCGCTTTTGGCAATATGGCATATTGCCAAAGCCCGTTTAAGTTTTGCCATCCGTTCCTTTGCAGTTGGGGGCGTGGATAATCCGGTAAAACATGGGCAGGGTTTACGCTGTCTGCCCAGGGCGTTTTTATTTTATCGCCTGCTATATGCCATGTACTGTTTTGCGCCTGGCTAACTGCTATGCCGGCAAAAAAAGATAGTATGAGTATGTTTTTTTTCATCGAAAGGTTTATTTAAAGACCTCACCCCAACCCCTCTCCAAAAGAGAGGGGCAAGAAGGCAACTTCATTTATATTATTAGCCTGCATTTATGGCCCCACCCCAAACCCCTCCCCGAAGGGAAGGGGTTTAGTCCCCGCCATTTGTAGTGGTTTAATTTTTTTTGCTTCCTGCTTCTAATAATAAGAACATGACTACATACACACACTTCAAAATCTCACGCTCTCAAAAAGTCCTTCCCTTTGGGAAGGATTTAGGATAGGCCGTTCTCCCCCTGGGGGAGATTTAGAGGGGCCTTACCACGGGAAACGCCGAGATGCGCAACCTCGCAGCGCCCATTGGAATTAATTCTATCCTTTCCTCTTTTGTTGATACAGCCACGGGGCTTTGCGGCAGCGTGTCGCATAAACCATATCTATCTATCGTCCAGCCGGGAATAATTTTTCCTTTCGCTTCTATTACGATCGGCGCTGATGCCTGTGTAAAAGGAAAGTCATCAGCAGGCCACCGGCGCTTTACAATTTTGAACTGGTTGACGAGCGGCTGCTTATCTAAACACAAGCCATAATTCCATGCGCTTGCAGGATAAATATTATATGCCGGCCATTTGCTCTGGTCTGCACCGGGCTGCCATTTTGAATCCCACTGAATACTTTTTTTACTGTCAGCCAATTCATAATCTTCATCAATTTTTAAAGAAAAAGAAAGCGGGCCATAATAAAGGCTCACACTGTTCTTATTTTTCTCCCATTCTTTTAATTTCAACTGCATGGGCAATGTCAACTCAACCACATCGCCATCTTTCCAGTTATTTTCTATGCGGATGTAAGAGCCTGCTGTTGCGTTTGCATTTACGGCATTGCCATTCACTGCAACGGTTGCACCATTACACCATCCGGGTATGCGCAGGTACAATGGAAAATTTGCATTTTTTGAAGTGCTCACTTCAATTTTTATATGTTCATCAAAAGGATAATTGGTTGTTTGTTTTAATGTAACATCATTGCCTTCGCCAACCTTTGCCGTAACCTCACTGCTGCTGTAAAAGATGGCTGCAATACCGTTATCAGGTGTTGCCATCCATAAATGTTCTGCATAATAAGGCCAGCCCTGTGCATGGTTATGCTGGCAGCAACGGCTGCTGAAAGGGTTCATCATTAAGAATGGCCCTTCGTTCTGAATGCCCGGTGCATGGTTTTTACTGTCGCTTACCACCATGTTGGGCGCGGTTAAATAACGCAGCGCCCTGAAGTCTGGCATAACCGCAGCGGGGTATGTGTTGAAGGCAACATCTTCACAATTATCAGCCCACATCGGGTCGCCGGTGATACCGGTTAAAATTTCATCCGATGCCATTTGCTCCACCAGGCCGCAGGTTTCAACTGCCTGCCGCGGATCGTCATAACCTTTACGTGCATTTTCATCGGCGCCAAACATGCCGCCCGGCACCTGGCCGTATAAGGTTCTTATTAAATTGAAATCGTTGTATGTGGCATCCAGATAAGAGGAATCTTTTGTTTGCATATAATAGGTTGCAGGTTCACGAAAACATTGTGCAACATTTACATTATGCCAGTTGGGAAGATTATCTTTCTGCATCCAGTTGGCTGTATTCTTATGTAATTTATTACCCAGGTCAAGCAGCCATTTTTCACCGGTTTGGTTATACAGCCAGTAAATGCTGTAAAGATTATCGCCGCCGCGGCTGTTCTCCCAATAGGTTTCAAGCAGGCTGCTATCAGGCAACGTTGATTGCCATTTAAAATATTTCGTCATGAAAGGAATAACACGCGGGTCTTTGCTGTATTCATAAAAAGACTGCATTGCCCACAGCATGATCATATTTGGCCACAGGTCGAAATGGCCATCTTTATCAGGCCTTATTTTCGGGCCAAAATAGCCATCAGGCTGCTGGCTTTGAAACACTTTATCCAGCCAGCTTTTTGTTTCATTGATGATGGTATCATCATTCAAAATATAACCCAGGTCGCCATAGCCTTTCAGCCAGTAAGGCACTTCTTCCCATCCATGATCGCCTTCACCGTTGCCACTGAACCATGCATTATTATTTTTCTCCAGCCAGGCGCTGATTTCACCAAGGTGGCCGGTTAAGCCATCGCGCTGCAACTGCAGGTATTTCAACACCCATCCCTCCGGCTTAATGCTGCCAATGGGCAATTTTATAAAGCTTACAGGCAGTAAGGGTTGTTTATTGCCTGTATAAAACGAATTGGATGTTGCAGTTGATGGCCGTTTCACAACAGTTGCATTTAACATCTGTTGCCCATATATGGCTGTATGAAAAAGAGAACTGAAAAAAAGTATGTTCAATAATTTCTTCATATACTGACCTCACCCCCCTGCCCCTCTCCAAAAGAGAGGGGAGCGTGGCTTTATAAAACGTTATACAATTCTATGTGCGTATGCAATAAACTTTAAAAGCTTGAAAATTACATGCAACTTTTTGATTTTTATTTTTTGTTCACAGCTAAAGAACAGATAGCATCACGGTTGCATGGCATTACTGTCATCAGCATATCGTTGTGCAGCTATATACTGTTGCCCCATAACCTCTCCCCAAACCCCTCCCCGAAGGGAAGGGGCTTAGCCTCTAATTTTGGCTGTGGTTCTATTTTTTAAAACTTACTGCTTTTAAAGTATAAGAAGCTGTCTAGAAATGATTTCAGGAATTTTGTATAGTAGCAAAAACAGCTATTTTTTATTGGCTTTGACATCAAATTCAGCGAAATCATCCAATTTTTTCTATTTAAAAATGGCAATGGTGATT
>NZ_JASGEX010000098.1:0-17736 GCF_047606085.1 Parafilimonas sp. | reverse complement strand
TTTTGTAATAGGTCCTTTAATTCTCTTTGTTCCTTTACTGATAGGGAAATTTTGTAACTCATAGTTTTTCAACAAAGTTACAAAATCGGAATTATTTAGACAATATAGTATAGTATAATGTTTTATTGTTTTGCTTTACGATTAACCTATAAATATTTTTATTGTTTTGAAAGTAACTGAGCGTATCTAATGGTTGCTGGGCAAAACTTTTTACAAGAACAGCACAAACAAAAAAGAGTGAAATAATTTTTTTCATTGCACATCGGATTGGTGCATGCAGGCAATATCCTGCATCAATTAAAGTTTGATGTACTGCAAATGTACAGGCAAGAAGTCTTATTAGATATATCACACGCAACCTTAACCTGCATAGCATGTTCAGCCGTTACATTGTTCACTTGTTCTGTAAGCAGATTACGTGTAAGTTGCCAGCGGTGAATAGTAAGCAATGCAGGGGCACGCTCACGGCTGCCCCTTTTTAAATACGACAATTCATGCTTTCATAAAATCATTTGCGTGCAAAGCTATAGTGGGTATATGGCCGTTAAAAATGAAATTGCCGGATTGGGATTTATGAAAGAGGTTTTGCTTTCCCGGGATAACTATCAGCATATCTATATCGTGCGCCCTGTTAAGGGAAGATATGGCTGTTAAAATATCATCATTTTGCGTGCAATAGAATTTGAAGCTGATGTTTGGCAGCAGTTGCTCAAATAATTCAGATACGGAGTTATCATTTGCGGCCTGCCATTGTTTGCTCACATGAAATATCTCCAGTTCCGCACTAAAGCTTTTAACAATCGTTTCTATTTCGTGCGCCGGCATTGCGTCCAGGTTTTTCAGGTCGGAAGCAAGCGCTATTTTATTTACAGGTTTATACTGCGCTGTTGCCGGCACTACTATTACGGGGAAGTGCAGATGGCGGGATGCATACCCGGTTGTGCTGCCTTCAAAAAAACGTTCAAATGCACTGTGGCTGTTTGTGGCCATTACAACGGCAAAAGGTTTTTTGTGGTTGCACAGCTCTGTTAGTTCCTTTTCTAAATGGCCGGAAACAATGGCCGCTTCAATATCAATATTGTTGTTTGTTTCAAGGCATAACGCATCCAGCAGTTCCTGCAGCCTGGGTTTTGCGCCGGTAGCTTCGGTCATGTCAACAACTTCAGAAAATTCTGTTATTGCCACGGGCAATTCCACCACATGCACCAATAAAAGGCGGGCATGAACAGCCTCCGCCATTTTGGCTGCATAAAAACATGCATTTCGGGAAGCGGGGGAAAAATCGGTAGGTGTAATTATCAGTTGCATATTCCCTGTTTTTGATGAGGCGTAAATGTAACAGGTAAGACAGGGTTTGCAGATGATGCAGGTCAAATGTGAAAGTGATACCGATCAGCGAAAAGCGAGTTTAATAGTTCACGCGTTCCAATGTTCACAAGTTGATTCAGGCAAATAAGTATAACTCGTGAACTTGTGAACCCGTAAACATTTAAACTTCTACATCTTCACTTCGCAGGGATAACCAAACAGGCAACGGCTTTTGATCATTGCCGCCACTTCATCGGGCACAAATTCTTCCCATCCCGGTGTGCCGGCTTTTATCAGTTCGAGCACTTTATCGGTTTGAATGTTCAGGTTGTTTTTGTTATAATCGGGAATGTCTTCAATCTTATTGTTGGCAATAAGGTAACGGTAGAGATCAATTAAATGCGGCGCTAGTTGAAACTGACCGGAAGTTTGTATAATGCCATCCCGGATCGTTGGGTAAATAAACAATTTTACATTGCGGCTGAAAAGGGTGGCAAACGATTCCAGTATGCCGCCGGGAAGACTGGTATAATGTTCTTCGGAAAAAATATATTCCAGGTTAGGATAACCCAGCACCACGCCTATTTTTAATTTGGTGATGGAAGACAGATAGGCCACCAGCTTATAGTATTCATGAAAATTGGAGATCATTACCGTTTGGCCAAGCGAGCATAGGATATCAACGCGGTCGAGGAAATCCTTTTCATCTATATCGGCATCCAGTTCATTTGAGTTGCGTTCCTTCAAAGCCTGTAAAGTAAGCTCTGTAAGCACTGCCACATTACCCGGGTCAACATCGGGCTCCTCCAAAAACTGTTTCATGCCGGTTTCAAGCATATCAATATGCACATTAATCACCGGGCGGAAACGGCCACGCACTACCATGATATTTTTTTTATATAATACCTCGCTGGGCTGCTGGTTCTTGCCGTCGGGGCCAAAAACGGCAGCATCAGAAAAGGCAAGCTTTACCAGGTGCAGGCTCATCAGCCTGTTATCCACATTGGTGAAACCGGGACCTTCAAAACGGATCATATCAATCTGGATACGGTCTTTCGACAGGTCATCCCTTAATGAAAGCAGAAACAGGGTTGGGTTTTGATAATACCGGAAACATGCATAGATAAGGTTTACACCCAGTATGCCCACCGCCTGCTGCTGCAGGTTGTTATCGTTATCCAGCAGTTTTACGTGCAATACCACATCATTATAGGCGCCGCCGGGCTCTAACTGAAAACGGACGCCCATCCAGCCATGGCCGGTATTTGTTTTATAATAATTAAGCGCGGCAATAGTATTGGCATAAGCAAAAAAAGTAGAAGAGAGGCCGCGTTGTTTCTGGAGGCGTTCTATCAGCAGCCCATATTCCTTGTCCAGCATTTTAATAAGCCTGCTCTCGCTTACATAGCGTTTCTTTGGTTCGGCCCCATAAATTTCATCAGAAAAAATCATATCATAAGCCGACATGGTTTTGGCTATGGTGCCGGATGAGGCGCCTGCCTTAAAAAAGTTGGCCGCCACATCCTGCCCGGCGCCTATTTCGGCAAAAGTGCCGTATATCTTAGGATCGAGGTTTATTTCGAGCGCTTTCTGCTTGGTTCCTATGTTGCTGCTTTGGGGCGGTGTCATGCAATGAATGCTTTATAGTAATCGGCAAAGTTATGTGTGAAAGATACACAATTATTATGTGGAAAAAACTGCCCGGTTGTAGAAGGGGTGCGTTTCAAATTTTCGTTTTACCCCTTGTCCTCTAAAAGGGGATATCAGCAGGACAGTTCCCCCTTTAGGGAATGGAAGTCAGGCAACCAGGCTGCGAAAATTTGAAATACACCCTGATAGAATTAAACAGCAAGATAATTCAAGCATTCAAACAGCAATCCTGGAGAGGGTTCCATACAAATTGTTTTAAAGGAAACCGAGATAGTTTCAGGTTGGAACCACTTTTTTATTCCATGGTGTATTTGTCAAGCTGCTTTAAAAATTGGGTGAAAAAAATAAATAGTAATACCTTTTTAAATTTTATTACTTATGTATATTTGTAGCAATAAGTTATAACATGGAAACATCTGTATTAACCATAAAAGGGCAGTTATTAATCCCAAAACGTATCCGGAATAAATACGGAATACAATCAGGCGTTAAAATAATTTTTGAAGAGACAGATAACGGAGTAATTATTCGCCCCATGAACGAAAACTATTTTAAATCTTTTAAAGGAATACTGAAATCAACAGGCAGCCTGAAAGAAGAAATGCATCAAATGAAAGCGGAGGAAAAGAGGGAAGAAAGGAAACTGAGAGTGCCGGCTAAAACTAAAAAACTAAAATAGCCATGGCGCATTATGTATTAGACAGTTATGCTTTACTTGCTTATTTCAGAAATGAAAAAGGGGGCGAAAAAGTTGAGCAGTTATTGAACGAAGCTGCCGCTGACAAGCATGAATTATATCTGACCTGTATTAATGCGGGTGAAGTTTATTATATGTCTTCAAGAAAAGACGGTGCCGCTAAAGCAGAATTAGTTTGGAAGGCTATGCGCCAGTTTCCTGTTCGTATAATTGATGCAGATTTGGAATTTACATTTATTGCTGCAAAACTTAAAGCGAAATATTCTGTTTCCTATGCCGATGCCTTTGCGGCTGCATTAACTATTAAAAGAAAAGCTACATTAATAACTGGCGATGATGAGTTTGATGTGTTGAATGGCGAAAGGGATTTTAAGGTAAAGTATCTGTAAGATTAATTGCAGGTAAGTAAAAAGAAAAGCCAGGAAGTCTGAAAGAATAAGATTCCCGTTTTCACGGGAATGATTGCAAGTGGTTGTTTTTTTATTTGCAAGGTCAATGCTCAACTGCTAAAAAAATATGCACTGCAAGAGCTACATAAAGGCGAATGAACGGATGTGCTGAATATCATTCGTTCTTGATTTTCTGGTATTTTTTTATCAAGAAAAAAGTACAGAAAAAATTGTTACCTGAGAAACAAAAAGTAAAGAATATACCCTAAAACAGCGTTGTATAAACCGAATACCTATAATTATCCGCCACTTCACTCGCCTTGAAGGGAATGTCTTCATTAAACAATTCAGCCAGCTTGCTTTCAAGCCCCGCAAGGAATGCGGGTTTTAATTCGGCCAGGTAAGGGCCTTCCAGGTCTTTTCTGTTGGATGAAAAAACAATGCCGTTTTCCTTCATGCTGCGCACCACATATAATACCGGCTGCACATACCGGCTGCCGGATTTTTTTTCGTATGCATCTGCATAGATCATGGTTTGTATCAGCGCCTTGTTAATGTATTTATCGTTGGTATCAAACAGCTTGTCTATGGCATGAAAGGCCAGCTCATCTTTACCGGTTTTATAATCCACAATTCTTGTGGCGCCATTCTTTATATCAATACGGTCAACAATGCCAAATATTTTAATGCTTTGCTGCTGTCCTTTTAACTGAAAAGGTATTTCCGCATTTATTTTTTCCTCCAGTGCTATAATGGTAAACGGCGCCTCTTCCTCATCGCGGCCGGCAATAATATTGATATATGCTTCCACTATGGCCAGCACCACCTGCTGCATGCCTGAAAATTCATACGTATCTGCATGCGGCGTATTACGCACTTTGGCAAAAGCTCTTTTAATAAGCGCCTCTTTTTGCTTAAGGCGATCCTGTATCCATTCTTTCGTGACTTCCTTCCCTAACATCGGGCGATAAAAATCTTCCATCGCGGCATGCAGCATGGAGCCTATTTCATTCGCTTCCACTACGGGTGTTACTTCTTTGGGCTCTTTAATGTTCGCCACATAACGGAAAAAGAAGTCAATCGGGTTGGCGATATATGTGGTAATGGCGGAAGGCGACAAAGTTTTTTCTTTGGTAAGATAGCGCTGCAAACGTTCTTTCACCACCGGGTTCTTTTTATCAATCTCTATCGTTTGTTTTTCCTGCGTTTGCACCGGTAAATCCAGTTCAAAATATTTGAAACTGAAACCGCTTTCGTATTCCAGCTGCTTTAAAAAACGGCTGGGCTCACCATTGTTGGTCTCATCCGTTAAGCAATTATATACGATGGAAATATGTTCGGCCCGCTGCAATAAACGATATACCATATACGCCGAAACAGCATCCAGGTTTTCCAGCACCGGCAGGCCATACACCCTTCGCAAACTATCAGGAATAAAACTGCTGCCGATGGATGTTTTGGGAATAATGCCTTCGTTAAAACCAAGGAACACCAGTTTATTAAAGTTAAGGCTGCGTGTTTCCAGCAAACCCATTAGCTGAATGCCCTGCAATGGGTCGCCGCTGAGCGGAACACGGATGCTTTGCAATGCTTTTTGCACAAGTGCTGTTACAAAAGGCAGCTCTTCATTTTCAAGATAATCTTTTATGTTATCGTTAAGCCGGTTGAGCTCATGAATAGTTGTTACAAACAATTCTGCATCTATGTTTTTTAGTTGCCGCTGGCGGGAGAGATTGTTCAGCACATCATTCAATACACCCGATAACGCTGTTATCAGTTGTTTCGGCTGTTCTGCCTGCGTGAAGAATTTGTTCAGCATGCCGCCCTGCCTTATTAAACGGCTTTGTTCTACCTGCACAATGTTTTCTTCAATCAAAGCCTTCCTGATCTTGCTTTTCATTTTTTCGCTCACGCCGGTAAGGGGGTGCGTGAGAAAAGATTCCAGGTGCTGGAAAGAAATATGGGTTGATGATGGCTTTATTGTATGCCTGTTATTGAACATTTCCAACTGGCAGCTCAGCCACAGGTCGGCCAGCCCGAACACGGTTGAGATGCCCAGTGGAAAACCCATGGTTACATTCAGGGTTACAGGCTTTCCCTGTATGCCGGAAGGGATTGTTTGCAGCGCCGGTATCAGCAGCGCCTCATCAGCCAGCACTACTGCCACCGCATCTGCTTCTGTTTGCTGTGCATAATCAGCATCCAGAATATGGTTAAGTATTTTGGCCTGGGCAGCCTGTCCCTGCACTTTATATACATCTGCTGTATGCGGCGCCGCCCGCATCAAATCAACCGGCGCCGCCAATTCGTTTTTCAGGTGCAACTGGTTAATATTCCTGCGCAGGAAATAGCCTGCTTCCTGCTGGCCGTCATTCAAATAATAACTATCAGCATCAAAATAAAACAAAGCTTTGCCGGCATCCTGCAGTTTAATGAACAGTTGCGCTTCGGCGCGGGTAAGCGCATTAAAACCAATAAAGATGATACTGCCTTTTTCAAACTTTTTAAGGAAATGCATTTCATCAGTTCCCATGCCCGCCAGCTTCCGGTAAGCGCCGCCATGCGTGATATATTTTTTCTCTGCCAGCGCTGCATGAAAACGATGATATAAGGCAGGCATGCGGCGCCACATCTGTATAAATAATTCCTGCTGTTTTTTATGCCGGCCTTCAGAATACGACTGCCAGAACTGCGAGAGGAATGCATATTGTTCCGGCGTGAGATAATCAAATTCAAGGTTGATGGTGGAAATATCTTCCAGTTCTTTATACAGTTTATCTGCGTCCACCAGGTCGTTGTCTATCTGGTTAAAATCATTGAGCACAACTTTTGCCAGGCCAAAGAACTGGCTGCTTTTTAATGGCGGCAAACCTTCTTCGGCCAGCAATTGGTTATAAATGCCAAGCAGTGAAAAGAACTGCATATAAAAATCGGCGGGCTTTTCTTCCACGGCTTCATTAAAAAATTCCTGGATGGTGAATATGGAAGGGCTGAAGAAAGGTTTTTGAATAGTGTCGGCCAGATACTTCTGCAAATACACGGCCGGCCGTTTGTTGTTGAACACGATGGCGCAATGCTGAATGCGTAAGCCAAACTTTTTAACCAGGTCTTCCGCCACTATTTTTAAAAAAGGCTTCATGCTGTACTATCTTCTTGGGTATTTATTGAAGCAGCTGTTTCAGGAATGCCGCTATTGCTGTGCTGCTTAAAACTTTATCAGGCTTCATTTGCTCCAGCGCCTGTTGCGGCATAAAATCCACTTCCGCCGATGCCGGGTCGTGTACAATGGTGAAACCGCCTGCCTGTTTTATTTTATGGATGCCGGCGGCGCCGTCTGCATTGGCGCCGGATAATAATATGGCAATAACGGTTTCGCCAAAAACTTCGGCCGCCGATTCAAAACTTACATCAATGCTCGGGCGGCAATGATTAACTTTCTCTGATGAGTCGAGCGAGAACTGGCTTTTGTTCTCAAATAATACATGATAGTTGGCAGGCGCTATATAAATGCAGCCGGGCAAAATACGCTCTTTATCTTCTATTTCCTTTACTGCAAAATGTGTTCTTGCCGACAGCAGGCTGGCCAGTATGGATTTAGCGTCGTTCTTGCGGTGCACAATTATCAGCGCAGCAATCTTTTGGTGCACAGGCAATACTTCTGCTATCTTTAAAACGGCTTCAAGGCTGCCGGCTGAACCGCCAACCACAATGAGTTGATATTTTGTTATTCTACCTTGCGCCATATTTTTTCTTTCTCTACCTGAACAAATTTGCTGGCTACAGGCGAAAAGCGTACATTTTCTTTTGAGCCAAGAATAAGAAAACCGAGTTTTTCCAGGCTGTCATCAAAAAGCTTCAAAACCTTATCCTGCAATATTTTATCAAAATAAATAAGCACGTTGCGGCAAAATATTACCTGGAATTCATTAAACGACCTGTCTGATACCAGATTGTGTGTGGCCGTTATCATCTTTTTTTTAAGCAGGTGGTTAAACTTGGCAAAGCCATACTGCGCTGTATAAAAAGAAGAAAAATCTTTTTTGCCGCCGGAAAGCACATAATTCTCAGAATACTGCTGCATACGGTTTAGCGGGAAAATACCTCTCTGTATATTCTCAATTACGGACGGGTTTAAATCTGTTGCATAAATTAAAGACTTATGCAGCAGGCCGGCTTCTTCCAGCAATATGGCCATGGAATATACTTCTTCACCTGTTGCGCAACCGGCATGCCATATTCGTATAAAAGGATGCGTGGCCAGCACCGGCAACACTTTTTCGCGGATAATTTTAAACATAAAAGGGTCGCGGAACATTTCGGTAACATTTACCGTAATTTCTTCAACCAGGTGTGTAAGGTAATCTGCGTCATTTTTTACACGGTAAATCAATTCTGCAAAGCTTGGAATGCGGTCAATGGTAATAAGGCGGTTGATGCGCCTGCGCAGCGAGGCTCTTGCATAATTTGTAAAATCGTAACCATAACGCCATACCAGTTCATTTATTAATAATTCAACTTCGGCTTCCTTCACTGTTATAGCTTCCACGCAAATTATTTAAGGCATTCATCTAAAATTTCTATCAGCAGGTCAACATCCACCGGTTTCGGCATGTAATCATCGGCGCCGGCTTCCAGGCATTTTTCACGGTCGCCTGCCATAGCCTGCGCCGTAACGGCAACAACAGGAATATTTTTATAGTCCCTTGTTGATTTTAATACAGGTATGGCATCATAACCATCCATGCCCGGCATCATCATATCCAAAAGAATAATGCCAGTTTTATTTGCCTGTTTTTCGAGTATGGCAAATGCCTCTACCATATTGTTGGCTATGGCAACGGCATAACCTTTTGCTTTAAGCACGGCAGAAAGCGCAAAGGTGTTGCGCAGGTCATCGTCTATTATTAAAACCTGTTTCAAGCTGTACTGTTTTTTTCACAAATTAAATGTATGCGAAGTTGATAGAATGTTTTTGTAAATGAATTTATTCTTCCTTGGTACGTTATGCAGGATGTGCTGTACAATTTATTGCAAAGAAAACCTGCCAAACAGCCCGTGAACAAGTGAACCCGTAAACCTTTGAACTTGTGAACTTTAAGTAAACTATACTGATTAACTATGGCAACCCTTATCTTTATTCGCTTATTATAATAAACTATGCCGTTTATCATACTGCTTGCGGGAATTATTTTGCTGATAATTCTTATAACTTCCGCCAGGCTTAATGCTTTTCTTGCCTTTCTTATCGTTTCCATACTGATGGGCATGGCCAACGGAATGCCTGTGCCGGATATAGTAACGGCCATGGAAAAAGGCATTGGCGGCATACTGGGCTCTCTCAGCATTATACTTTGCATGGGCGCCATGCTTGGCAAGCTGATTGCGGAAAGCGGCGCTGCCCAAAAGATTACCACAGAGCTGGTATATATGTTTGGCAAAAAATACCTGCTGTGGGCCATGGTGCTAACGGCATTCATTGTAGGCCTTCCATTATTTTTTGATGTAAGTTTTGTACTGATGGTGCCGCTTATTATCACCCTCTCAAAGCGGTATAATATTCCCGTGGTATATATTGGCTTGCCGGTGGTGGCTGCTTTATCTGTAACGCATGGTTATTTACCACCGCACCCTGCGCCAACAGCATTGGTAAAACAATTTAATGCCGATTTGGGATTGACAATGTTTTATGGCGTGCTGGTTGCCATACCGGCTGTAATAATTGCGGGGCCGTTATTTGCGACCCGGTTAAAAAAATATGCCGGTCAGCCGCCAGGCACATTTGCATCAAAAGACCTGCCTGAAGGCCAGCTTCCCTCTTTTGCAAACAGCTTGTTTGCCACATTTCTGCCCGTATTATTAATTGCCACAGCTACGGTTTGCGAGCAGTTTGTTCAGGAGCAAAACATCATTACAAAATTTTTTATTAGCGTTGGCGCCCCCCCAATTGCCATGGTTATATCTGTATTGTATGCATTATATAGCCTTGGTTTAAGAAAAAACAAACCGATGGGAGTGCTTATGAGCCATATTACAGACTCAATAAAAGATATTGCGGCTATACTGCTGATACTGGCAGGCGCAGGGGCGATGAAAGAAATTCTTACCGAAACGGGCATCAATACGCAAATAGCCGGCCTGCTTGAAAATTTTCATGTGCATCCTTTGCTGGCGGCCTGGACGATAAGCGCGGTTATTCGCATTGCATTAGGCTCTGCCACTATTGCCGGACTAACTACGGCCGGCATAATTGCGCCCATTATTGCAACAAGCGGCGTTGATCCTAACCTGATGGTGCTGGCAACAGGCGCCGGCAGTTTGATATTCGGTCATGTAAATGATGGTGGCTTTTGGTTGTTTAAGGAATATTTTAATCTGAGCCTGAAAGATACCCTCAAAACATGGAGCGTGATGGAAACGGTTGTTTCTGTTGTGGGATTGATCGGTGTGTTTATATTAAACGCATTTTTGCATTGATGAATAGAAAGCTGTGAGCCATGAGCTGTGAGCAAAGAAGCTGGTGTAAATCGTACATTGTAAATCAAAAATTGTAAATACAAATGACTCCTGATGAACGTTTTGAACAACTGAAATTACAACTGCCGCCTGCGCCGCTTCCACTTGGCGTGTATAAACCGTTTTTAATTATTGGCAACCTTGTATATGTATCCGGGCATGGGCCCTTGCTGCCGGATAAAACTTTAATTAAAGGCCGGGTAGGCGACACCCTGAATGAAGAGGAAGGCAAGCAGGCCGCACAGCAGGTGGGCCTCGCCATTCTGGCTACACTTAAACAGAATCTTGGTTCGTTCAACCATATTAAAAGGGTTATAAAAGTGTTTGGCATGGTGGCCGCCACGCCCGGTTTCGAAAAGCATCCATATATCATTAATGGCTGCAGCGAATTGTTTGCCAGCGTGTGGGGCAGCGATAATGGCGTGGGTGTGCGCAGCGCCGTTGGCATGGGCTCTTTACCAGGCAATATACCCGTTGAGATTGAAGCCGTGTTTGAGCTGGAGAACGCACAGTTTGCCGTGTATCCTGTATAAATAAATGCTTTTATTTTCCTCAAAATAAAGCTGCGGCTGCATTGGTGAACTAACAGTTGTTTAGTTAGTATTCCTATAAATATCTTTAAAAAAGAGTTATTTATAGTAATTTAGCTGCCCTTTAAAGAGCAGGCTTTACCGAATAAGATCGGAGAACGTACAAGCGAGTGACCCCGAATCAGGTTCGGGACAGGCACAATAAACGATGCCATTGCTACTACAGCCGGCTACATAAAAATAAACATCGAAAAAATGCAAGCAACAGAAGTAAGTATGAAAGAGGTTACACAGGCGGTGTGGAATAAAAGGCCGCTGGTTATTTCAGGCCCGTGCAGCGCCGAAACAGAAGAACAGGTGGTTGAAACAGCCGTTCGTTTACACAAAACAGGAAAAGTAGATATGCTGCGTGCCGGTATATGGAAACCGCGCACACGCCCCGGCAGTTTTGAAGGCGTTGGCACCAAAGGTTTGCCCTGGATGCAGAAGGCCAAACAACTTACCGGTTTGCCCATAACAGTGGAAGTGGCAACCGGCAAACAGGTGGAAGATGCTTTGCATTTTGGTGTTGATGTTTTATGGATAGGCGCCCGCACCACCGTTAATCCCTTCAGCGTACAGGAAGTGGCCGATGCTTTGCGTGGCGTTGATGTGCCGGTATTAATAAAGAACCCCATCAATCCTGATCTTGAATTGTGGATTGGTGCGGTTGAGCGCGTGGCAAAAGCCGGCATTAAACAAATTGGCCTCATACATCGCGGCTTTAGCTCTTATGGCAATTCGGAATACCGCAATGCGCCTATGTGGCACCTGGCAATTGAAATGAAACGCCGCAACCCCGGCATGATGCTGATAAACGATCCTTCGCATATTTGCGGCCGCAGGGATATTTTGCAGGAGGTTGCCCAGGAGGCAATTGACCTTGATTATGATGGTTTGATCATCGAAAGCCATATTACGCCAGACCAGGCCTGGAGCGATGCCAAGCAACAAATTACGCCGGAAGCGCTCGGTGATATGCTAAGTGCAATCAGTTGGAGAAAAGAAGATGTGGCCAGTGAAGAATATCATGCAGCAATGGAAAAAATGCGCCAGCAGATAAATCATTTAGATGATGAGTTGTTGCAGATACTCAGTCAGCGCATGAAAGTATCTGAAAAAATCGGCCGGTATAAAAAAGATAATAATATCACGATACTTCAAACCAATCGCTGGAATGCGGTTTTGGAAAGGGCCTACATCAAAGGAGAAAAGCTTGGCTTAAGCAAAGAATTTATTACCAAATATTTTGACGCAATACACATGGAAAGTATAGCGCATCAGAATAAGATAATGAATGATTAAGCCCCATTCCTGAAGGGGAGTTTTGTAAACCTGAAAAGGAGTTTGCGTATTCGCAAACTTTGCTTCTTTGCGTGAAATGAACATTAAAAAGGTAAACTTCAATACATCTTCCACTACATTTTATTTTGCCGCGGGCATTTCTTACTTGAAAGAGTTTGTTGATGTGCAACATGCAGTAATGCTTGTTGACGAAACTGTTTTTACCCACCATGCAAAAAGGTTTAAAGACTGGAAGACGATTGTTTTAAAATCAGGAGAAAAATATAAGCAACAGCCGGCGGTTGATGCCGTTATTAAGCAACTGATAGCTTTTGGCGCAGACCGCAAAACAACATTGATAGGCGTGGGCGGTGGTGTTACTACAGATATGACCGGCTATATTGCGGGCATTTATATGCGTGGCATTCAGTTTGGTTTTGTTCCCACAACTATTCTTGCTATGGTTGATGCCTCCATTGGCGGCAAGAACGGCATTGATGTAGGCGTGTATAAGAATATGGTTGGCACCATTATCCAGCCATCCTTTATTTTGCATGACCTTGTTTTCCTGAATACACTTCCTGAAATGGAATGGCAGAACGGTTTTGCCGAGATCATTAAACATGCCTGCATAAAAGATGCGGCCATGTTCAAAGACCTGGAAGCATACAGCCTGAAGAAATACCGGTCGAAGAAAACCTTGTTGTGCGATTTGATTCAGCGCAACGCTTTATTAAAAACGAAGGTGGTTATTAAAGATGAATTTGAAACGGGCGACAGGAAGCTGCTGAATTTCGGGCATACATTTGGTCATGCTATTGAAAACACGTATAAACTATCGCATGGTTATGCAGTGGCTGTTGGCATGGTGATGGCCTGCATGATATCTGAAGCCTGCCAGGGGTTTAAAGATACCAATCGTGTTGTGGAACTGATAAAGAAATATGGTTTGCCGGTGCATCAATCCTACAAGGCAAAAAAAGTGATTGATGTGATGAAGGCCGATAAGAAGAAAGTGAAAGATGTGATTAATTACGTGCTGCTGCAGAAAATTGGAAAAGCGGTTGTGCAGCCGATTAGCATTGATGAAGTGGAAGGCATAATAACGCAGTTGGAAAAGGTTTAGAATGAGCGGTGGTTTTTGTAAATTTGATTTATGAAAGCGGCAAAAACTTACAAAAAGAAACAAGTTGATTTAGTGAAGGAGAAAAAGAATTCTTCCATAACTGTCGAAGCTAATAGTAAAAAAATAACATTTAATATTGTGGCTGATAAGGAAATCAATGCCCGCCGTAATAAAGCTTACAAGTTTCTTATTTAGCATCCGGCATGTTTGATACGTCCTATAATTTCAAACTTATACAAATAAATCCTCAGCAGGAAAAAGGCGATTTTCTTACAGAATATATTTTTGATTTCAAGGCCGTAAAAAGAAGATATATATTTTATATTTATTGCAGAAGAATACAGGTACAAAATATTCGTGGTAAAATTTTATCCTTCACATAGAAAAAATGATGACTTGCGGTTTAACCTGGTTTTAAACGATTTTAATTTTCAGCCAATTTTAAGAACCAGCATCAATATCATACTTTGGCTTCTTGAAAAAGAACCACTGGCATCTTTTGGTTACCTGGCTTCTCTCACTGTAACAAAAAAGTATAAAGAATCTAAAGCAGTCACGCAGCGATACAGGATTTATGAGTACCTGATGGATGTTTTTATTCTAACAAAAAAGTTTAAAAGGATAATAAACAAAAGTAACAGTGCCTTATTGCTTGTTAATAAACTTATCGCAATATTGACGATTTTGCCGTAAACGCAATAAAGATGTTTATTTATAACTATCCGGATTTAGAAATAGCAGAATAAAATGAAAGCAATCATAAAAGGTTTGGGATTTAATAACCCCCCTTTAGGGGATGGGGGTGTTCACGCCCCCGCTTCCAAAAGCTCCATGCAGCGGGCCTGTGCGGCAGCATTGGTAAGAAAAGGCGAAAGCATTATCCGCAACCCCGGCAAAAGCAATGATGATATTGCAGGATTGAACGTGATAAAGGCTTTAGGGGCAACGGTAAATGAAAATGATGATGGCAGCCTGCAAATAATCAGCAACGGCGTTAAACCCGTTTCATCTGTTGTGAATAATGGGGAAGCAGGTTTGGGCATTCGCATGTTCACGCCAATAGTTGCTTTAAGCAACGATGAAATGCTGATAAATGGCGAAGGCAGTTTGCTTACACGCCCGATGGATTTTTTTGATGAAGTAATGCCGCAGCTCGGCGTTGAAATTGCATCAAATAAGGGTAAGCTCCCCATAAAAATACAAGGCCCATTACAGCCAAAAGACATTACAATTGACGGCTCATTAAGCTCGCAGTTTCTTACAGGTTTATTGCTGGCATATTCCGCATTGGATGCAAAGAATGTAACCATCAGCGTCACCAATCTTAAAAGCAGGCCATATATTGACCTTACTTTAAGCGTAATGGAATCTTTCTTATTAAAAGTGCCCGAAAACCGCAACTACGAAGCCTTTTATTTTGAGGAAACGCCCGATACGGAACACAGCGATTTTGTTGATTATACTGTAGAAGGCGACTGGAGCGGCGGCGCATTTTTATTGGTGTTTGGCGCTGTTGCCGGCAATATAAAAGTGGCCGGTTTAAACATTGCTTCAACGCAGGCAGATAAAAAAATACTCGAAGCATTGGAAAGTTCGGGGGCTCAGGTAATAATTCGGGAGAAGGAGATTGAAGTTTCTTCCTCCCCCCTAGGGGCCGGGGGTGTCGCTTTTGAGTTGGATGCCACAGATTGTCCGGACCTCTTTCCTCCGCTGGCTGCATTAGCTGCCTGTTGCAAAGGCATAACAAAAATTACCGGCGTTCATCGCCTGGCGCATAAAGAAAGCAACCGTGCCTTAACTATACAGGAAGAGTTGGGTAAAATGAATATAAAAGTTGTATTGAAGGATAATGTTATGGAGATTGAAGGAACCACCGCCATCAAAGCCGCAACGGTTCATTCGCACCACGATCACCGCATTGCCATGATGTGCGCTTTGCTGGCATTAAAAGCTGATGGCGAAACAACTATTGAAGTGGCAGAAGCTATTAATAAATCATATCCTGATTTTTATAATCATTTACAGCACCTCGGCGCTTCTGTAAATTTTGAGTAATTTCATCGTATAATTTTTCAAGATGCATCCAGGTTATGAAGAAGCTAAACTGATTATTGAAGCAGGAAAGATTGCCGGCGCAAAAGCTATTGAAGAAAACTTTGCCCTTGATTTGCCTGTTGTGGTTGCTGAAGGCGATTGTATTGTTGAATTCAACAAAAAAGGGCAAAAAAAAATCATTAAAAAAATCGTGAATGGCCGCAAAGCGGAACAAAGCTAAAAGGATAAGGATTATTGCAGGCCCCAATGGTTCAGGCAAAACAACATTATATTACCTGCTAAAAGATTTGCTGTTTACAGGTGTTTGGATTAATGCCGATGAAATTCTCTCCACGATTAATAAAACTGGCATTCTTGACTTTCAACAAATTGGTTTTATACCTGATGCAAAAAGCTTTAAAAAATTCGTCAAACTTTCAAGCTCAAAAAAGTTTATTGATGATTTTAAAATTGCTGATGAAATAAATAAAATTCAAATCAATACTTACACGTTAACTTTTCCAGGGAAAAAAATATCGAATGAATGCGTGGCTTTGCTCACAGCATTTTTCCGCTACTGGCTTATCCATAATAATCATGCGTTTACTACTGAAACAGTAATGTCGCATGCAAGCAAGATTGACCTTGTGAAAACAGCGCGTAAGAAAGGATATAAAACATACTTATACTTCATCGCAACTATCGATCCCCAGATTAATAAGATGCGAATAGCAACAAGGGTAAAAAAAGGCGGGCATTTTGTTCCTGAAAAAAAGTTGGCTGCAAGGTTTACGAGAAGTGTGGATTTGCTTAAAAACAATCTTTCTTTGTTTGACAGGATATTTGTGCTGGATAACTCCGGGGCATCAATGAGATTAATTGTTTCATTTGCGCAGGGCAAACTTGAAAAAATATACGACAACAATATACCACTTTGGATAAAAAGCATTTTAGATAAAGAAAAATTATGAACGCATTTGGCCGCATATTCCGGGTAAGCATTTTTGGTGAATCGCATGGTGAAAGTGTTGGTGTAAACATTGACGGCATTCCTGCCGGCCTGTCATTAGCCGTAGAAGATTTTTTAGAAGATATTGAACGCCGCAAAGGCGGTATGCAAAAAGGCACTACGCCAAGGCAGGAAAGCGATCTGCCCATTTTTAAAAGCGGCATCTTCAACAATAAAACTACAGGCGCACCGCTCACCATTCTTTTTGAAAACAACAATACCCGTTCCGGCGATTATGCAAAACAGCGTGCCGTGCCACGCCCCGGCCACGCCGATTTTGTAGCGCACAAAAAGTTTGGCGGTTTTGAAGATTACCGTGGCGGCGGCCATTTCAGCGGCAGGCTAACGGTGTGTTTGGTGGCGGTTGGTGTTGTGGCAAAGAAGTTGTTGGCCCACGTTCCCCTCTCCTTTGGAGAGGGGTTAGGGGTGAGGTCGCAGATTCTTGAAATCGGCGGTGAAACCGACCTCGAAAGCGGCCTTCAAAAAGCCATTGCCGCCAAGGATTCCATTGGCGGCATCGTAGAATGCCGTGTAAGCAATTTGCCGCTCGGGCTCGGTGAGCCATTTTTTGACAGCGCAGAAAGTTTATTAGCGCATGCGGTATTCGCCATTCCTGCCGTAAAGGGTATTGAGTTTGGCGCCGGCTTCGCCGCCGCAAAAATGTTTGGCGTTGAGCACAACGATGCCATCATAGATGCAGGCGGTAAAACAAAAACCAATTATGCCGGCGGCATTGTGGGCGGCATCACCAATGGCAATGAGCTTGTATTCCGCATCGCCATCAAGCCCACATCATCCACGCCAAAAGAGCAGCAAACGCTTAACTGGGAAACCAACGAAATAGAAAGTTTCTCCGTAAAAGGCCGCCACGACCTCTGCATTGCCCTGCGCGTTCCCGTGGTGCTCGAAGCCATCACCGCCATGGTGCTCGCAGATTTACTGCTGCTCGAACAACGCATTCCCCGCATCCTTTCTTAGCTTTTCCGTAGGTTTGCAGCCCATTGTAAAAAATGCTTTTTTACAATGGTTGTTTTTATTAGTTCTCGAAAAACCACCGCCTTTGGCGGTGGTTATGTACTCGTGGCTATGCCGTATGTTTAAATTTGCTGCATGAGCAAGTATAAGAAGCAATCTCATGTAGTGTATAAGTGCGATTA
>NZ_JASGEX010000097.1:0-11987 GCF_047606085.1 Parafilimonas sp. | reverse complement strand
TTGATATTGAACCCGCTGCGGCGGGTTCAACAAAAACTTCGACATTTTTACCGTGAGTTTCGCTCACGGCTATTCAAATTCAAGCCCTTTGGGCTTAAGTTGACGGTTATGATGATGACACCAGCCGATAGAAAAAATGTAATTACTCCTCTTTAGGGGCCGGCGGCTTAACTGCTGCCTTCACCGCAGGCGCCACTTCTTTCCCAAACAGTTCAATGGAGTGCAATATCTTTTTCTGTGGAAGATCTCCATGAATTATCTGTGCCAGAAACCTTGTGTTATGAAACAAATTGTATTGATAGATAAGTTTATCCGCCACTTCTTTTGCACTGCCTACCAGCAATGGCCCTTCCGGCTGGCAGAGATATTCAAACTGTTGTTTGTTCATCGGGCTCCATCCTCTTTCCTGTCCTATCTTATTCATCATTCTGCCGTAAATACCCCAAAATTCATCCCTTGCCTGTTCACTTGTATCAGCAATATATAAATGTTCATTGATGCATAGCTGCAATTTACTTACATCGTGTTCTGCCTGTTGCGCAGCTTTCCTGTATAAATTGGTAAGTTGTGTAAACTGTACAGGGCTGCCGCCAAGAATAGCAATGGTTAATGGCAGGTTCAGGCTGCCGGCGCGAATTACAGAAGCAGGCGTTCCGCCAACAGCAATCCATATCGGAATTTGTTTTTGCAATGGCCTTGGATAAATGCCGAAATTATTGATGGAAGCCCGATGTGCTCCTTTCCATGTAACGCTTTCGTGCCCGTTAATGTTTAACAGCAGGTCAAGCTTTTCAACAAATAACTCGTCGTAATCACCAAGGTTATAACCAAACAAAGGAAACGATTCGACGAATGAGCCACGGCCAGCCATAATTTCTGCACGCCCATTGGATATAAGATCAAGCGTTGCAAAGTTCTGAAACACACGAACCGGATCGGCCGAACTTAAAACAGTAACCGCGCTTATAAAACGTATGTTTTTTGTAATGGTTGCAGCGCCTGCCAATATCATTTCAGGCGATGATACCACATAATCGGGGCGGTGATGTTCACCCAGTGCAAATACATCCAATTTTAATTCATCCGCCAGCTTTGCTTCCTGCAATAAATCCTGTACTCTTCTGTGTGCATTCTCTGCATTGCCCGCTTTGTGATCGGGAACCATTTCTCCAAACGTGCTTATACCAAATTGCATTGGGCAAAATTATTCTGTTGCAACCGAAATTAATTTGAATAAATCTTTTTATGGGCAATGTATATGCAGAAATAGAATTGATAAATGGCGGGGATTTGGAATTAGCCCGCCGCCATATTATTGGTGAAGATGAAGTGAAAAAAATGCGTGTAACAGCATTGGTTGATACCGGAGCCATAACGCTTGCCATAAATGAAAATATACAAGAACAATTACAGTTGCCCGTGGTAGAAAAACGAAAAGGTTATCTGGCTAACGGAAGCATTATCGAATGCGAAGTAGTAGCTCCCGTAGAAATCAGATTTAAAAACAGGCGCTGTTCATGCAGCGCTTTGGTTTTACCCGGAACTTCTGAACCATTGCTTGGCGCTATTCCTTTAGAAGATATGGATGTGCTGATTCATCCGCAAAGGCGGGAATTAATTGTAAACCCCGACCATCCTTATTTTGCACAAATGAATTTAAAATATTTAAAGTAATTATCTCACCCATACCAACATATCTTATTTCAAAAATTCAGCTAAACAATTATATTGTACAGCCGTGCTGATGCTTCCTGCACACGTTATCAGACCGCTTTTATTGAAAATCTTATATAACCTTATTCCATTTCTGCCGATAATATTACTTTTATTCATTCGGTTATTGTTTGCTATCATGTTTACAAAGAACGATTAAAAATATTATCGTATGCAACAGTTCAGAAGCGCAGGCTGGTTTGGCAGGAAAGATAAAGACGGTATTATTTACAGGAGCTGGATGAAAAACCAGGGCATGCCGCCGGATATGTTTGACGGGCGGCCGGTAATCGGCATCTGCAATACGTTCAGCGAGTTCACGCCCTGCAATGCACATTTCAGAACGCATGCAGAATCAGTAAAACGCGGCGTGCTGGAAGCCGGCGGTTTTCCGCTGGAATTTCCGGTAATGAGTTTGGGTGAAACCTTGCTGAAGCCAACCGCCATGCTTTTCCGCAATCTTGCCAGCATGGATGCGGAAGAATCTATCCGCGGTAATCCTATTGATGGCGTGGTGCTGCTTACGGGTTGCGATAAAACAACGCCTTCAACCGTAATGGGCGCAGCCAGTGTTGGCCTGCCTACGATTGTTGTGCCCGGCGGGCCCATGCTGAATGGAAAATACAAAGGCATGGACATAGGCTCCGGCACGCATGTATGGAAGTTTGATGAAGACATGAAAACCGGCAGGATGACCGTGGAAGACTGTGAGTTTGCCGAAAGCTGCATGAGCCGCAGCATTGGCCATTGCATGACGATGGGCACAGCTTCCACCATGGCCTGCATGGTGGAAGCACTGGGTTTAACTTTATCGGGTGCGGCTGCTATTCCTGCGGCTGATTCACGAAAAAAACTAATGGCGCAGCTCAGCGGCAGAAGGATTGTTGAAATGGTAAAAGAGCATTTAACCATTAATAAAATTCTTACAAGAGAAGCTTTTGAAAATGCGATAAAAGTAAATGCTGCCGTTGGCGGTTCATCCAACTTCTTAATTCATTTAATGGCGATTGCCGGAAGAATTGGCGTTGATTTAACGCTGGATGATTTTGACAGGCTGGGCAGTAAAATCCCTCTGTTATTAAACCTGATGCCCTCCGGAAAATATTTGATGGAAGATTTTTATTACGCCGGCGGCCTGCCTGTTATTTTGAATGAATTGAAAGCGCTCCTGCACAAAAATGTGATAACGGTAACAGGTAAAAACCACCACGAAAATATAGAAGGCAAATGTGATTGTTATAATGCTGATGTTATTGCTTCCATCAATAAACCATTTATTGAACATGCAGGTTGCGTGGTGGTGAAAGGCAACCTTGCAGAAAATGGCGCTGTAATGAAGCCTTCGGCAGCAACACCGGCTTTAATGAGGCATCGTGGCCGCGCCGTGGTGTTTGAGAGCATTGAAGATTATCATGCAAGAATTGATGACGAATATCTTGATATTGATGCAGGCTGTGTAATGGTTCTAAAATACGTTGGCCCTGTGGGCTATCCCGGCATGCCGGAAGTAGGCAACATGGCTTTGCCGAAAAAAATATTGCAGCAAGGCGTGACCGATATGGTACGTATTTCAGACGGCAGGATGAGCGGCACTGCTTACGGAACAGTTGTGCTGCATGTATCACCCGAATCTGCTATTGGCGGCAATCTTGCACTGGTGCAAAACGGCGATATGATTGAATTAGATGTGGAGCAAAGAAGGCTTCACTTAGATGTAAGCGATGAAGCACTGGCTGAAAGAAGAAAGAACTGGAAGCACCCTGCGCCGGCTGCCGCAAGAGGTTATGTAAACTTATACATCAATCATGTACAGCAGGCCGATAAAGGCGCCGACCTTGATTTTCTGGTGGGCAATTCCGGCTCTGAAGTAACGAGGGATTCGCATTAGTTTTTGTTTTATTAGTTGAGAGGAGAAGACTCATAACCTACACCGTCATCATCGCGAAGGGTATTGCAGAAAGATCAGATTCTGGAAACGATGGAAGGAGTATTATTGCTCACGTTATTCCGTGTTTAATTCCTTTTTTAACTTTTTAAACACTTCTTCGTAAAAACCACTATAAAAGTTACCGTTATTGAAAGCGCATGGAACTTCCTCAATATCCACTTTTAGGCTTTGAAGCATCTCTAATTGATCTCGTTTCATTAGCAACTCATAAGATGGCACATAATAAGTTATTTTATTGCTTATACAGTTTTGCCTAACAGATAACACGGCCCTGAAATTAAGTAACCACCAAAGATGAGTTTCAAACATTCCGAGGTCTAACCCAATAATATGAATATTATGGGTAAACAGCAATGGTATCCAGGCACGCCTACACGATTTGCTCTCTTTTTGTTCCAATTCTTTTTTGTAATCTGCGGATTTGAAATATTTGACTATACTTTCTATATAGATCATATATTGATCAAATCCTAACATTATTGAATGCTCCGGGTAAGTTTTTTTTAATGAAAGGCCATTATCTAACTCTCCGTGAATATGCCAAATATATCTGTCATTAACCTTATTACATCTGTATAAACTGTACTTTTTGTCCGGGCCTTCTGGTTTATCGTTTAGCATGTTTTTCCTGCTAAATGTTTCGTCTATTGCTTTTTCAAGACAATAGTCATAGTTGGTAGTTAAAATATTTTCTATTGGTAGCTTCATAAATTCCTTATGGATAGTACCTGAAGAAAGTTTTTCTTCAATTTGTTTTCGTACAATCTCCTTTAATTGTTGCACATTAGATCTCGTGGCGCCCTTTTCTTTTATTTCCATTTTATGTGAAAGCTCTTCAAAAAGAAAAGTCAAAGGTTTAGTTCCTGTTCTCACATTTTGCAGTCCTGATTTTTCAATGAGACTTTTTAAAAGATCGTCCCTGCTTAAACTCATGGGGTTAACTCTGTTTATACCATTTCCGAGTAGCAGCGCTGATTTGCTTTCGTAAGCGCCCCGTATGGCGGTTGCAAAATCACGCTCAATTTTTGATTTCATAGTAAGTTTATTTAAATCAACCTTCCCTCAAACGCTTTCTTTAAAATACACTCCTTAATGCCCCGGCCTGCTGCAGACTTTGGTTTATGCTTTCTTCCATTTTATCGGCTATAATAAGGCGACTTTCGATTTCCTGAATGCTTTGGTTTTTTATTTCTGGCTGAATAACCCAACTGCAGGCAAGGAGTTGCTTGTCTATATTTATCACGGACAGTTTATTCTGTATTCCGATTCATAGGTTGTATAACGCTAATATAAATATTTTTATCCGCATTATCGCAGGTGGGTGTCCACCCACCTGCAGAACCCGCTACCGGTCGGTGAGACACCGACCGGGGTGCCGCGTATGAAGCGAAAATTTGACATGCGCCCTAAAAACACGCTTGGCAAATTTTTTCAGCAACAGATATGCTTATCAACCCTATTCCAAAAAACTCCTCCATTTTCCCTGCCGGTTATGTATTTTTCAGCACACAATTTATTAACACATGAGAAGCTATAATCCGAAAGACTGGCGGAAGATTGTTTTCGACTTTAACAAGTCTGATACCCTGCGGCAGCTTATTCCTGTTCTCCTGGTTGTTGCCGTATATTCTTTCGTGGTTGTGTTTCTTGAAAAAACATTTGTACCTGATAAATTTAAAGCACAGATACGCAGTCTTTCCATCATTCATACCTTGTTGGGTTTTGTTATTTCCATGCTGCTCGTTTTTCGTACCAACACGGCATACGACCGATGGTGGGAAGGCCGCAAACTCTGGGGCGCACTGGTAAACAACAGCCGTAATCTCGCCATTAAATTAAACAGCCTTATTGCGCCTGAAGATAAAAACACAAAACAGTTTTTTGCAGAATTAATACCGCGCTTTGCGCTTGAACTAAAAAATCATTTGCAGGCTGCCGGCACCCGTTATTCGCTCGACCAGTTTGAACACCCGGAAATACCCGGTTTTAAAAGCATGAGGCATGTACCCGAGCAGGTTGTGGGCGCTATGACAGAGCGGTTGATGCAAATGCAAAGAGACAAACAAATTACAGTTGAACAAATGTTATTCATTAATCCCGAACTTACATCATTTATGGATATTTGCGGCGCCTGCGAACGCATTAAAAACACACCCATTCCTTTTTCTTACAGCAGCTTTATTAAAAAATTCATTTTGTTTTATACGCTGGCTTTGCCCGTGGGTTATTCTCTATCGCTCGGGTTTTTAATTGTGCCGGTTGTTGTTTTTGTTTTGTATGTATTGGCAAGTTTGGAGTTTATTGCCGAAGAAATTGAAGAACCTTTTGGCAACGATGAAAACGATTTGCCGATGGATAAAATTATTGAAACGATAACTAAAAACGTAACGGCCATCCTGGTTTAATAAATCGCTTTTTTGCCTTGAATCATTTACCTGTATTTCCATTACGCTTTTCTTCTTCAGTAAGATAATTTTTGCAGACAACATTTATCCGCTTTTATTTTTATCTTAACGCCTATAAACATTGCTTCATGCCACAATACATTCTGTCTTTCGATCAGGGCACCACCAGTTCCCGTTCTATAATTTTTAATAAATCCGGAAACATTATTTCTGTTGCACAAAAAGAATTCAAGCAAATATTTCCGCAACCAGGCTGGGTTGAACATGATGCTACGGAAATATGGAGCACACAGCTTGGCACTGCTGCAGAAGCCATAAGCAAAGCGGGTTTAACGGTGAAGGATATGGCGGCTGTGGGAATAACCAACCAAAGAGAAACAACTGTGGTTTGGGACAGAAAAACCGGTAAGCCTTTATACAATGCTATTGTTTGGCAGGACAGAAGAACCGCTGATTATTGCGATGCTCTAAAGGAAAAATACACATCCTCCATTCAGCAAAAAACGGGATTGATTATTGACGCTTATTTTTCTGCAACAAAACTTAAATGGATATTGGATAATGTAAAAGATGCACGCAGCAAAGCTGCCAATAACGAACTGTGTTTCGGTACAATTGATAGTTGGTTGCTTTGGAACCTTACGCAAGGCAAAGCGCATGTAACCGATATTACCAATGCTTCCAGAACAATGCTGTTCAATATTCATTCATTGCAATGGGATAAGGAACTGCTGGCCTTATTCGATATTCCGGAATCCATATTGCCCGATGTAAAAAGCAGCAGTGAAATATATGGTTATACCGACAATATTTTATCAGCCAGAAACATTCCGGTTGCCGGCATTGCAGGCGACCAGCAGGCAGCTTTATTCGGGCAAATGTGCGCACAGCCCGGCATGATAAAAAACACGTACGGCACCGGTTGTTTTATGCTGATGAATACAGGCGAAAACCCCGTTATTTCAAACAATAATTTACTTACCACCATTGCCTGGCAGATTAATGGCAAAACTTTATATGCACTGGAAGGCAGCGTATTTATTGCAGGCGCCGTGGTACAATGGCTGCGCGACGGATTAAGCTTTATACAAACCTCAGCCGATGTGGAAAAGCTGGCCATGCAAACATCAGCAAGCGATGGTGTTTATCTTGTTCCTGCTTTTGCAGGATTAGGCGCCCCTTACTGGAACCAGCATGCAAGAGGTACCATTATTGGCATTACCCGCGGCACAACATCGGCGCATATTGCAAGAGCTGCATTGGAAAGCATTGCTTACCAAACAATGGATGTGATTAAAGCCATGCAGGCCGATGCGGGCATTGAAGTAAAAGAACTGCGCGTTGATGGTGGCGCTACCGCCAACAATTTATTGATGCAGTTTCAGAGTGATATACTCGGCACAAAAGTTATTCGCCCCGTTATCACGGAAACCACAGCGCTTGGTGCGGCTTATCTTGCAGGGCTTGCAGTGGGTTACTGGAAAGACATGAATGAAATAAGCGGCCAATGGCAGGTTGAAAAAACATTTGATCCGCAAATGCAGGCTTCACAGAAAAATAGTTTAATAAAGGGGTGGGAGCGTGCTGTAAAAGCCGTTATAGCCTGGAGTAAAGCCTAAAATTTTTTTAAACTGCAAATAACACTGAATGTATTTCTAAAATGCGAATGGCCGCTAATGATTATAGTTAGAAACCGGCAATTATAAACCTGATACCATTTTTATATTGCCGGAATAAAAATGATGAAAGCCGAATAATTTCCGGAACTAATTAAAAAAAATCGCACAGAGCTAAATGAGGCAACAGCGAAAATTCTCAGGTTGCTCTTAACCTCTGTGCGAAAAAAATTTATAATTTATCCATTTCTTCCTTCACAAATTCCATTAATGTTTTTATATGTGCAGGTGAAAGATCAAACTTTAAACCGGCAGCTTCATATAGTTCAGGAAGTGTTTTTGTACCGCCCAGGCTCAATGCTTTAATATAATTATTCAATGCCTGTGCCGGGTTCTTTTTGTATTGCATCCACAAACCAATAGCGCCCAATTGTGCGATGCCATATTCAATATAATAAAACGGCACTTCAAACAAATGCAACTGGCGCTGCCAGCTTATTTTCCGGTATGCTTCAAGGCCTGAAAAATCAACCGCATTGGTTGAAAACTCTTCTAATATTTTCATCCACGCTTCTGTTCTTTCTTCAATGGTATGTTGCGGATGTTCATATATCCAATGCTGGAATTTATCTATGGTTGCAATCCATGGAAAGATGGTTATCACTCTTTCCAGTTGATGTTCTTTTGCGCGTTTCAATTCTGCTGCATCATCAAAAAACACATTCCATTTGTCCATGGTGAAAAGCTCCATAGCCATGCTGGCCACTTCTGCAATTTCCATTGGATATTCTTTAAATGCGCTTAGCTCCAATGGGTGCGCCAAAAAAGAATGCACCGCATGGCCGCCTTCGTGCACCATCGTTGTTACATCGTCCATTTGCCCTGCAGCATTCATGAAGATAAACGGCGCACCGCTTTCTGCCAGCGGGCAATTATAACCGCCCGGCGCTTTGCCCTTGCGGCTTTCCAAATCCAAATGGCCAAGCTGGTCCATTTTTTTCAGGCACGAAGCAAAGAACGGGTTCAGTTCCTCAAAACATTTTTCAGATTTTTCCAGCAGCTCTTTGCCTGTTTTAAAAGGCTTTAATGGCTGCACATTTGCAGGCTCCGCTTCCGTATCCCACGGCCTTAATACATCAAGCCCCAATTTTTCTTTCTTATGTTCATTTATCTGCGTTACCAGCGGCAACACATGCAGCTTCACCGCTTCATGAAAATTAAAACAATCTTCTTTTGTGTAATCAAAGCGGCCGAGTTCAACAAACTTATAATCGCGGTAATTGGCAAAACCTGCGTTCTTCGCAACCTTATCACGCAAGCCAACAAGTTTTGTATATAAATCATTCAACGCATCTTTATCCTGCCGGCGGCGTTCCTGTATTTTTCTATATACTTCTTCCCGCAAATTCCTGTTGCTTTCCAGCAAAAATTTTGATGCCTGCTGCAATGTATATTCCTGCCCTTTCACCTCAACGGTCATAGCGCCGGTAATAACGCCAAACTGCTGCTGCATCACACTTAATTCAGCCTGCAACGGAATATTCTCTTCGCGGAATAATTCAATGTTCTTGCGCACATTACGCAGGTAGGTAAAATATTTGTCTTTCTCCAATTCTTTTGTAAACGGCGAATTAATCAGCTTTTTATTCAGCGCATCTGAGTATGGCTGCAGCTTCGGCTGAATTTCCATGCAGAAATAGGTAAATGCTTCTTCCAGCGATTTATCGGTGGTATCACAGGTCATTTTAATCTGCCGCCAGCAGGCATCTTCACTTACAACGGCTTCCAGTTCGCTCATATCCTTCAGCCATTGTTCCAGCGCTGCCTTCGAAGCAATATTCCTGTCCAGCAAATCTTTAAAATACGGTTCCAATGCATCCCATGTTGTTACCTTAAAATCACCGGAAACAAAATGACGTTCTGTTTTTTTTATATCTGCGGTTAACATCAAATCAAAATTTTAAAATTAATATTTCCAGCTTCACAATTATACAAGTACTTATATAATTTTTGTTGACCGGCTGCGGTATTCAGTTTAGCACGGTTGGCCTGTCCCGATTCTTCGGGAGCCACTCCCTTCAATTATTTTCATGGCAGCTCACATGCAACCTGCTACCGGGCCTGACGCTTTGGAAAGGTCTGACCGCGTTATTTCCTTACGGCTTTCTTTTTAGCAGCTTCAGGTTCTACTTCTGCAACAGCTTCTTCCTTCTTAGCCTTAGCCCTTTTAGGCTTTGCTTCTGCCGCCGGCGTTGCAACGGGTTCTTCTGCCTTAGGTTTTTCTTCCGGCTGCTTGTCTGGATCGGGCGTTTCTTCTTCACCTTCCGGTGTTTCTTCGCTTACTTTTATTTCAATATTATTCTTTGTAAGCACATCAAACCACTTTATCATTTTCTTCATATCGCTTGCATACACACGGCCAAAGTCCATAGTTGGATAGACCTTTTCAAAATATTTTTTTACAGCAGGCGCCTCTTTTTCGTCGGGCAGCGCTTCACCGCTGCTTTTCATGGCAAGAAAAACATCAGCAAGGTTTACATTATCACCTTCGGTATAAACTTCAATGCTTTCCAGGTGCGAAAAATTATGTATGCGTGATGAAACAAATTTTGTGGTTTTATCATCCAGCGAACGCACAATAGCACCATCGTTTTTGCTGGCAACCAATTCAAATAAACCCGGCAATCCCGTAACAGAAATAAGTTTACTGTATTCCATAAAATTTTTTGAGGGCTGCAAGATAAAATAAATGAACCTCTCCCCAAACCCCTTTACGCGCATTCACATTTGTTTTTCAATTGCGCTTATGAATGCTTTGTATTTCCCAGGGAAAGGGGCTTTATGGCAGGTTCTTACACTTATATTAACAAATAGATAGTATAATACGCCCAAGCTTTACACTTTCAATGATCAAAAGCTTCAGGCATAAAGCGTTGCGCCAGCTTTGAAAAACCGGAAAATCTTTTAAACTTCCGGCAGACCAGTTAAGCAGGATAAAACAAATGCTTGAATTAATAGACAGTGCCATACAAACGCCACAGGATTTTGAATTTTCCGAAGCTGGAAAATCCATCCGCTTAAAGGAGAGTTATACTGTATGCGGGATAATAATAATATGCAATATAACCCACGTAGAAACATAGTTCAAAGCAAAAAAGGAAATGGGCATAGAAAATAAGCTTTTCACATAGCGGGAAGAAATATGGAAAGCGCAGCTTTCATGCTATGCGAATTTAGATTCCCTCTTTTATAGTAAAAACTATGTGCCTGTGCGTTAAAAAAACGGTCGCTATTTTCTATTTTGACCAATGCACATTTTTACCCTGTGAGGAGTATAAATAAGGTATTTGCGAAGAGCGTAATACATTTTTAGTCGACTATATGAGATAATAAAAATTGTAAGCTTTTAATTTAAGAATTAATAAAATAACACTTAAGAAAGTGCAAAGACGGACGAGCGAAAGCAGTTTACTTCCATGATTTCGTTTGTTAAAAAATCACGAGAGAAGATTTCGTATATTCTTGTTTACAGTCTTGAACGATTCTCGAGAAATGATAATTCAATATGGTTGAGTGGGCAGTTGAGAAAACTGGGTATAGAAATCATTTCAGTTACCCAGCCTATAGATACGGCAAATCCATCAGGACAACTACAGCAAAAACTGTTGTTTTTATTTGGCGAATTTGACAATCAGATCAGGAAGCAAAAGTGTATGGATGGTGTGAAAGAAATGCTTTTGCGTGGAGAGTGACCTACGATGCCACCGCTGGGATTTGATATTGTCAGGATAAATAACCAACGTAAAATCGTTGTCAATGAAAAAGGAAAACTCATCCGCAAAGCATTTCATTGAAAACTGGAAGGGCTTACTAATGAGGCAATTCGTCAAAGGCTTGCACAATATAGCTTAAAGGTCAGACACCAGCATATAACCGACATATTCAGAAACCCGTTTTATTGTGGTCTTATGACCCATAATATGCTGGCTGGAAAGATTGTTGAGGGAAATCAAGAGCTGTTAATACCGAAAGAAATATTCCTTAAGGTAACCGGCATTTTAAATATTCGGTCGCATGGTTACAAGCTAAAAGAAGAAGATGAAGCTATTCCATTGTACTCCTCTCTGGATAAAAATGTGCAATCATTGATTTGCCAAAGTACAAATCTATTCTTATTGCCAGCCTTACATTAAGTAAGGCTGGCATAAAACATAACCACTGGCACGTCATGCCCCCGACGCGTCGGGGGCATCTCATACTTAGCGTGTACCAATATACACTTTATAAAGTCATCCTTGCTTATAC
>NZ_JASGEX010000096.1:0-3993 GCF_047606085.1 Parafilimonas sp. | reverse complement strand
TAAAGCCTCATAGAGGCTTAACGTGTGTACAATGCTGCCCGTAATGTTTCTTTACCGTTCCATTGGAACGGAACGTTTACACGCACCACACCTACGGTGTGGAAATCCCCCTGGCACAATTATTTCTACACACGTGGGCGATCCTATGGATCGCGGATCGCTAATGCAGGTTTCGAACACTTCAGGTCTGGAGACTTCGCAGGTGTATGCGCAAAGTCTCTGACTTTATCTGCAAGGCATTAAAAAAGCCTTCCGTTTTTTTGGAAGGCTTTCTGTTTTTATCTTCATTAAGCATACAACATCATGCACCTTCCCTGTTAAAGAATATCTTTATGCACTTTGTATGTTTCTTAATCATTTTCATTTTTGCTGCGCGAAAGTAATGTGTTAAACAAATATGCCAAAATATTTTTTCCATGAATAATCAATGCCAATATCTGATCTGTCAAATGAGTTTGAATATTTCTGAATAATCAATATTCAACAAGTAACCTCTAACCTTCAAATTTCATCACTGCCAAATCCGCCGGGGTCATCAGCCTGCATTTGCTAACAATGCAGCGGCAACCATACCGGCAGTTTCAGAGCGCAGTCTTGTGCCGCCAAGCGTTACCGGAATAAAATTTTTTTTCAGCGCATGGCCGATTTCAGCGGCTGAGAAATCACCTTCCGGGCCAATAAGAATGAGTTTATTTTTCGGTGGATTAACTATATCGAGGATTGATCTTTTATCTTCTTCAGCACAATGTGCGATCAGTTTAATGCCATCAAAATCTTCATCAACAAATACATCAAATTTTTTGGGTTGGTGCAAAAGTGGCAGCCATGTTTGCCTGCTTTGCAGCATGGCTGAAACAAGAATATTGTGCATCCTGTCGGAACGAAAATTGTATTTTTCCGTATAGTCGCAAATAAGCGGTATTATTTCATTAACGCCTATTTCTGTCACTTTTTCCAGAAACCATTCAAAGCGCGATGGGTTTTTTAGCAAGGATATAGCTATTGAAACACTGCTTGCAGCTTGAGACCTGAAGCTTGCAGCTTCTATCTTTACCCCGCAATGTTTTTTATCAGCATCCATAATTATTGCCGTAAACAGATGGCCCTTGCCATCGGTAAGCTGCAGCCGTTCGCCTGCTTTCATACGCAGTACCTGCACGCAGTGTTTACTGGTTTCTTCACTTAAAATATGTGCAGGCTGCTGAATATTTTCTTCGTAAAAACAGGGAAGGCTCATGCGCCATAAATATAGTCAGAATTACGGAGTGGCAGTACCGGCTAAAGTAAACGCTGTTTTACAGTTTTATATTCAGCCCAGCCATAAAATTAGTTCCTGCGGCAGGATAGTAATAGTTATCGTTAATTAAACTGCCATCATATATGTATGGATACGTATAGCCATTAGGCTCATACAGCTTATTAAAAATGTTATTTACGGCAACTATAAAATCTATCTGGCTAAACGACTTTTTATACAGTGAATAATTCAAACGAAAATCTTCAGTAAAATAAGCGCTGAGCTTTCTGTTGTCATTTTGTGCATTGTCCATATATTGTTTGCTTACATGCTTGCTCACAAAATTCAGTTGCATGTTTTTTAAAGGGATGAATGTCACTGTTGCCGCTGCAATGGTGTTGGGCGAAAAAGATATATCCGTATTGCTGTGCTTTACAGCCTGCTGCCCCGTATAGTTGAAGTCAGCATCGTATTCATCTATATATTCTGTGAACGATTTTATTTTATTGCGGCTGAAGGTAATATTACCGCCTGCATTCAGCCAGGAATTAATAACAATACCGCCTTGCAGCTCAATGCCGGCGCGGTAACTGTTTGGCACATTTATTCTTGTATAACTGCCTACATCATTTATCTGCCCGGTTTGAACGAGCTGGTTTTTGTACAGCATATAATAGAATGTTGCAGAAAAATTATACTTGTTTTTTTTACGCTCTATGGCAGCTTCAAAATCATGCAGGGTTTCTGCAGCTGGTTGTTGCTGCAGGCCCGCTTCAAAATCATCGCGGTTTGGTTCTTTATGCGCTAAAGCATAGCTCAGGTAGGCATTCCAGCCGTTGTAATTATAATTAATGCCCGCTTTGGGATTAAAGAAGTTGAATTTTCTTTTTATGAATAAATCGTAATTGTCCTCAAAGCCTTTCATGTTATGCATTACATACCGGTATTGCACGTCAGCAAACGTGTTCCATTTATCATTAAGGCTATGCATCCATTTTACATAAACATTTTCGTCTGTTTTTGTAGCCGGAAAGTTATAGTATGTATAACCTTCCGGCACCTTTGCTTCGCTCCAGGTTATTTTGCCATAATGTTTGCCGTTATATACATTCCAGCTTCCGCCAATGGTTAATTCATCTGCCTTTGTTTTATATTGAAGTGAAAGTATCTGCCCGTAAAAATAATTGTCCAGCCAGCGCTGCCTTACAAGATCGGTTACTACCGTATCGCTCAGTCCGTAATCGCCTAAGTTTTCACCTGCTTTATATTCTTCATAATACCCCTTGCCGCGTACCAGAAAGAAAGCGGTATTGAATTTCAGTTTGCTGCTGAAACTGTGATCGTAAAACAACTGGTAATGTGTTTGTGTATAATTATCCGTTTCATTGCTGTAAGGTGTTCCGGGTTTTTCCATACCTGCAGGGTTAAACCGGCGATTGGTTTTTAAGCTGTCCTGCGGAACACCATACCATGCCTGGTACGTTTTTTCTTTGCCTGAAAAAATGTTCAGGCGCAAGCTGTTCTTCTTGCCTATATACGCCGCAGAGGTATAAAATGATACAAGCTTGCTGCTGGCCCTGTCAATATAGCCATCGCTTGAAATACGGCTTAATCTTGCATCGAGTGTGAAATGATTGCCAAGCAACCCGCTGCCTAACCGTACGGTGTTTTTCCATGTGTTGAATGAACCAGCGCTGTTATTGGATTCTGCATACGCCTTCCTGTTCACTTCGTTGGTGCTTATATTGATTGTTCCGCCAAAAGCGCCCGAGCCATTGGTTGATGTGCCCACGCCGCGCTGTACCTGTATGGAGCCGGCCGATGAAACAAAATCAGGCAGGTCAACAAAATAGGAGCCCAGGCTTTCGGCATCGTTGAAAGGAATACCGTTCAGTGTTACATTTATTCTTGTTGCATCTGTTCCGCGTATGCGTATGCCTGTATAGCCAACGCCATTGCCGGCATCGGTTGTAGTGGTTACAGATGGTGTTTGGCTAAGCAGGTATGGCAAATCCTGGCCAAGATTAATTTTTTCAATTTCCTCTTTTGTAATGTTTGTTTTAGCAAACGGCGCTTTATCTGATGCCCGCACAGAACTTACTTCCAGCGGTTCAAGATAAGAGGCGGTTTCATGCAGCGCGATATGCAATACGGTGTTTGGCTGTGCAGAAATTATGGTATCAAATGCCTGTCTGCCCACATACGCTGCCTCCAGCTTGTACTTTAAAGCCGGGTTTAAGTTTGAAAAATTAAACAGGCCGTTTTCGCCTGTAAGTACGGACTGCCTGAAATTTTTTGCGCTGATGGTTACGGTAGCGCCATTTAGCGGATTATTGTTTTTATCAGCCACTTTTCCGTTAACGCTTTGTGCTGATGTTGCGAATAAGAGGTTCAAGAATGCAACTGTTCCCAAAATTTTTTTCATTTTCTTCAAATTTTAATTTCACAAATGGGAACAAGGAATAATGCTATAGGACGTGCAGCTATAAGTGAAGCTCACCTTCCCTTCGCAGGTATTACCCTGTTCAGGTTCAACGGGTATAATCTCAGCCTTGCGTGTGCAAAGCACCCCGGGATTTTATTGTTCATGAAGCTTTGGAAAACTTCAGTGAATGCGGCGCAAAAGTATTACAGAAATTTAAATTAACGTGTAACCTTCAGGGCAAACGCATCTAAAAATTTTCTTTAAAGACAGTTTTGGCAAGAAAGTCATCATTGAGGGCAGATAGCAGCCTTTTCTTTTTAATGCTTGTTTT
>NZ_JASGEX010000095.1:0-33406 GCF_047606085.1 Parafilimonas sp. | reverse complement strand
TCTACGCCTGAATTGTAAGTTTTCTGATAATATTATTAGATGCTTTAAATAATAAGAGAAGGTAAAAGCCTGCGCGGGAATGACGGGCAGGAACGAGAATTAATCTTGCCATCTGATAAAGCAAGTACAAATTGCCAATGCATAAATTTATCCGGTGTTTACTATACTTAGGTAAACATTCAATATTCAATGTTCAATTGTAAACGCCTGCAAAATGATTATTGAATATTTATTGGTTGATATATTTTAAAAGTTCGGGACTATCCGGCGTAACCTTACTGTCGAAATGCTGTAACAGCTTTCCTTTTTCATCAATAATAAACTTATTAAAGTTCCAGGAAATGGTAGCGTCCAGTACGCCGTTCTCATCTTTATGGCATAGGTATTTAAAAACAGGCGTGGCATTATCGCCTTTTACATCAACCCTGGTGGTAAGCGGGAAAGTAACGCCGAAATTCTTTTTGCAGAAGTTGCTGATGGAGTCGTTATCCTGAAATTCCTGGCCGCCAAAGTTATCTGAAGGAAAGCCTACTATTACCAGCTTATCTTTATTTTCTTCATATAACTTTTCAAGCCCGGCATATTGCTTTGTAAAACCGCAGTGGGATGCCGTGTTCACCACCAATATTTTTTTGCCTTTAAAATCTGAAAAATCAATGGTGCTGCCGTCAAGCGCTTTAATCCTGAAATCGTAAATAGATTTTACAGGTGCAATATTGAATGAAGCCATGATGATAAGCAAGGTTAATGATAGAACAAGCGTTTTCATAATAAATTAATTTCGTGAGTAAAGGTATTGCTATTTAAAAAGATCTCTGCTAAAACAGTATATAAATAATACAAGCGCTTAGGGTATCAGATCGTGCAGGCCACAGTGGCCAGGCTTAGCTTCGTGTTGGGTATTGCCAGTATGCATTGCCCGCAGGCCTCAAATGTGGCGCCGGTGGTAACAATATCATCAACCAATAGAACATGTTTGCCTGCAAGCAATTCAGGCTGTATTACGGCAAACACATTCTCCATGGTTTGCCACCGGTCTATGCGTGTTTTATGCGTTTGTGTTTCCGTAAATAAAACCCTTTCAACAGCATCTGCAATAATTGGTTTATCCCAAACCGAAGCAATGCCATCAGCAATAACTGCCGACTGGTTATAGCCGCGCTTAAAAAGCTTTTTTTCGTTTAGAGGCATGGGCACAATTACGTCCACATCGTCAAATCTTTTGCTGGCTGCCAATTGCCGGCCAAGCAGCCTGCCCAAAAACCGGCCTGCTTCCATATTGCCTTTATACTTGAGCTGGATAATGATGTTTTGAATTACGGAGCCCTTGGTAAAATAAAATGCGCTGCCCGCTTTTTCAATGTGCATTCTCCCGTAAAAAATTTTTTCAACAGGATTATGGCTGTGCAAAAGAAAGCCTGTTTGCGGTAGCCGGCTTATACATTCGGCGCATACAATATCGCCGGCATGTATTATATCCGTATGGCATGCCATGCAGTTATGCGGGAAGAAAAGATGAAGAAAGTCGTCAATATAATGTTTAAGCGGGATCATATTCAAACATTAAAACAGCAGACGGTATAATTCATCCACCTTGCCTGCTTCCACCACTTCAATTTTATAGTTGGCTTTATGAAGGCCTTTTTTATTAAAAGGTGAAATAAATATCTTTTCAAAGCCTAATTTTTCTGCTTCGGCAATGCGCTGGTCAACGCGGTTTACTGCTCTTATTTCTCCGTTCAGGCCCACTTCGCCGGCAAAGCAGATATTGGGCGAAAGCGGTGCATCCTCGTATGAAGAAAGCAGGGCGCAAATAATAGCCAGGTCAGTAGAAGGGTCTTCAATGCGCAGTCCGCCGGCAATATTCACAAACACATCTTTCATCCCAAAATGAAAGCCGCCGCGCTTTTCCAGCACGGCCAGCAATAATTGCAAACGCCTTGCATCCAGGCCGCTTGCCGTGCGCTGCGGCGTGCCGTAAACACTTTGTGTAACCAATGCCTGCGTTTCAATCAGCAATGGCCTGAGCCCTTCCATGCCTGCGGCAATGGCGCTGCCGCTCAGCGCTTCTTCTTTTTGGTTAATGAGTATTTCAGAAGGGTTATTCACGGTGCGCATGCCATTGCCCGTCATTTCATAAATGCCAAGTTCTGATGTGCTGCCAAATCTGTTTTTCAGGGTGCGTAAAATGCGATAGGCATAATGCTGGTCGCCTTCAAACTGCAGCACGGTATCCACTATATGTTCCAGTATCTTAGGGCCTGCAATGCTGCCGTCTTTTGTAATGTGGCCGATAATAAAAACAGGCGTATGCGTTTCTTTTGCAAAACGCTGAAGCGATGCGGCGCACTCCCTTACCTGCGCCACGCTTCCCGGCGTTGCGTCTATATTATCTGACTGCAGGGTTTGAATGGAATCAATAATTACCAATGAGGGCTGTAACTTTTTTATCTCGGTGAAGATGACAGAGAGCGATGTTTCCGTGAGTATATAGAAGTTTTCATTACGTATGCCGAGCCTGTTTGCCCGCATTTTTATTTGCTGCTCGCTTTCTTCGCCGCTTACATATAAGATAAGTGCATGGTTAAGCTGAAGTGCATCCTGCAACAGCAAGGTGCTTTTGCCTATGCCCGGTTCGCCGGCCAGTAATATAATGCTGCCCGCAACAATGCCGCCGCCTAATGCACGGTTTAACTCCGCATCATGCGTAATTATCCTTTCTTCCTTTAAGCTCTCCACAGCATCCAGCAGCTTTGCTTTTGATGTTTGCCGTTCGCCGTTTATATCTTTCCAGAAGTTTTTTTCTTTCGGGTTGCGCTCAATTACTTCTTCAATAAAAGTATTCCATTCATTGCATGCAGGGCACTTGCCTAACCATTTTGCGCTTTCATATCCACAGTTAGAACAAAAAAATGCGGTTTTAACTTTAGCCATTGTATAAAGATAATGCGTGGAGGCTGTAATTCGGGAACATTAAAACTTCTGTGAAGGCCAAAAAAAAGACCGGTAGATTACCGGCCCTTTTTACTTACTAACCCATTAAATTCAGGCACTAAATTACAATAATGGGCTACATAACAAAATAAATTTTTAGCGTTGTTGAAAACTTTTTGAATTTATTCAGGCAGTTAAAGCCCCGATGTACGGGCGTTTTGGCAGGATTTTTATTTTTTAGAATTATGCACAGCCGATTTGGCACTTATTTAGGAGTTAATCTGAAATTGCTGCATTGATTTTGAAGTGGTTATAAATTTGCATCTTTAATTACAAAAAAATTTAATGAATTCGATTTTTTTAGTTTCATTGATCTTTTTGGGAATTAGTTTTCTTGTTTCTTCTACGCTCAGGGGAAAGTTTGCGAAATATAGCCAGGTACCACTGGCTAAAGGATTGAGCGGCAGAGAAATAGCTGAGAAAATGCTGCGGGATAACGGTATTTATGATGTGCAGGTTACATCTGTAAACGGCTTTTTATCAGATCATTACGATCCTTTTAAAAAAACCGTGAATTTAAGCCCCGATGTATATAGCGGCAGGAGCATCGCTTCAGCGGCAGTAGCTGCGCATGAATGTGGGCATGCTGTTCAGCACGCCACTTCTTATGCATGGCTTATGCTGAGAAGCAGGCTGGTGCCTTTTGTTCAGTTCAGCAGCAATATTGTACAGTGGGTTTTGCTGGCCGGCATTATAATGATTAATGTTTTTCCGGGCTTATTGCTGGCGGGTATCATTTTGTTTGCGCTCACCACTATATTTTCACTGGTAACCTTACCCGTTGAGTACGATGCCAGCAACCGTGCGCTTGCATGGCTTGAAAGAAGCAAGGTAACCCTTCCCCAGGAACAAGATAAAGCGAAAGACGCCCTGCACTGGGCAGCGCTCACTTATGTGGTAGCAGCGTTAGCTTCTGTTGCCACTTTATTGCAGTATATTCTTATTTATTCGAATAGCAGAGGCAGGCGTTAATTAAATATCTTCATCGCGCTCAAGCATCAGGATGGCGCTTTGTGGCACAATGAAATATTTTTCACTTTCATATACTACTTCGGTTGCGCCGCTTAATAAAAATATGGCAAGGTCGCCCTCTTTTGCCTGCAGCGGAATGTATTTCACCTGCTCTTCTTCACTTTGCCAGGGCTCATTCTCCACGGGCAGCGGAATGGCATAACCGGGCCCTGTTTTAATAATATAGCCTTGCTGTACTTTTTCTTTTTCCTGTACGCCGGGTGGAAGGTATAAGCCACTTGAGGTGCGCTCGTTTAGCCTGGAAAGCCGTATCAAAACCCTGTCGCCGATAATGATTAATTTCTTCAGTTTATTATCCTGTACCAATAACATAAGCACTTTTTATTCAGGGCGTAAAATTATAAACATCCGTTAAACTGAACCCACATATTAAATTTCTTTTAATCATGCTTATCTTTAATCAATTTTTGAAATAGCTAAGGCATTTTAATTTGATCTATTTTTATTTTTAAAAACAACAATCTATGGAAGGAAAAAAATATAAAATTCTATTGTGTGAAGATGATACGAATCTTGGAATGGTGCTGAAAAATTATCTTGAACTGAATGATTATGATGTAACGCTTGAAAGAGATGGAAGGCTTGGCCTGGCTGCTTTTCAGCGTGAAAAATTTGACATCTGCCTGCTTGACGTAATGATGCCCAATATGGATGGCTTTACGCTTGCCGAAGAAATTCGCGATATTGACCCTGAAATACCGCTCTTCTTTCTGAGCGCTAAAACCATGAAGGAAGATATTATACAAGGCTATAAACTTGGCGCTGATGATTACATTACCAAACCTTTTGACAGTGAAGTTTTATTACTGAAAATTAAAGCTATTCTTAAGCGCAATGAAGAATTGAACAAAGAAAGCGAGAACATTGAGTTTGACCTGGGGCGTTATCATTTTAACCCCAAGCTGCGTGAACTGGCGCATGATGGCAAAACCCAAACATTGTCTCCAAAAGAAAACGAGTTACTGAAAATGCTGGCAGAGCATAAAAATGACCTGTTGCCCCGTGAACGCGCTTTGAAAAAAATATGGGGCAGCGATACATACTTTAATGGCCGCAGCATGGACGTGTATATTGCCAAGCTGCGCAAGTATTTAAAAGATGATGAAAACATTGAAATTGTAAATATTCATGGCAACGGCTTCAGGCTGGTAGCGCCATGATAAATCTGAATATTGAAAATTGAGCATTGAATATTAAAAAAGCTTCCGGAAATTCCGGAAGCTTTTTTGTTGGGCAACATGCATGTAAAATTATTTCTCAAACACTTCGGGTATAACCCTTCCTATACAACCGCTTGGCATTTGAATATGCAGCATGGCCGCGATGGTAGGCGCAATATCGGTCATGTATGTTTCGCGATTGGTCTTGCCTGCTTTTACATTCCAGCCATAAAACAACAGCGGGATATGTGCATCATACGGGTTCCACAAACCATGCGATGTGCCCTTGCCATTACCTTCCACATAGCCAGGCTTTAATACAATTAAAATATCTGAACTGCGCTGCGGAAAATAAGAATTACTGAACATTTTTTTCTGCACATCAGTTAAAGTAGTGGTGTTTAGGTTTCGCATAGAAACAGCCCTCGCTATACCAGGCTGCGATTCAGCATAACTGATAATTGTTTTTTCTACATCGTTCCTGTCAAGGTTTAAAGAATCAAGTTCTTTGGAATTTAATAATATCTGCCCATTGTATTTGCCTTTTATCAGCCTGTCTGTTTTGTATTTATCCAATAATAATTGTTTTAAGCCTGCTGTAAAAGGTTTTGCATCAAACGGGCCACCTGGTAAACGGTGTTTTACTGCATAACCCGGGCTGTTGGCTACAGCATGATCTGCCGTAAGAAACACAAGGTAATTTCCTTCACCTACCTGCCTGTCCAGAAAAGCGAAAAATTTTCCAAATACAGCATCCAGTTTTATATAATCATCCATTTGCTCCCATGAATCGGGGCCAAAAGCATGGCCAATATAATCGGGAGAAGAAAAACTTACTGCCAAAAAATCTGCAGCGCTGTTTTTGCCAAGGTTTTCATTTAATACAACAGCTTCAGCCATAGCTTCCAGCAAGGTATTGCCATAAGGTGTTGAAGCAATTTTTGAATAGTCTTTCTTTACATATCCGTTTAAAGTATATGGAAAATGCGCCTGTTCATTACCAAAAGGCTTATTCTCGTAAGGCTGTTCATCTTCACCGGCATATTCTTTATATGTGCTTGCAGGCAGGCTTAAGTTCCAGTTAAGTTTATAAAAGGAGTCGGGCAGGCTGCGGTCATTAAAGGCGTTTACCCACCTGGGCAATTCATTCATATAATATGTGCTGGTAATAAATTTGCCCTGGTCGTGATCGTACCAATAGGCAGCATTGGCCACATGGCCTGCCGGAAATATTGCTCCCCGGTCTTTTATGGAAATGCCTATTACCTTTGATGCATAGTTGGTTGCAATTCTTAATTCATCTGTTATGGTAGTAACAACATTATTGCGCGGGCTCATTTTGCCTGCATCGCCTGAAGCGCCTACCGTGGCTGCAGAATCATCTTCAGCGCAATACACTTCTTTGTTTTCAATATTATCATACCAGTCATTGCCCACAATACCATTTATAGCAGGCACAGAGCCTGTGTATGCACAGGTGTGGCCTGCTGCTGTTACAGTGGGTGTATAAGGTATGAGCGTGTTCTCGCAGCTAAATCCTTTATTAAGCAGTCTTTTAAATCCGCCATTGCTGCTGTATAAGGGATAATATTTATACAGGTAATCCCATCGCATCTGGTCAACTACAATTCCTACAACAAGCCTGGGGCGCTGTACCTTGTTAATTACTGCAGCAGGCTGCGAAAAGCTGTTTGCATATTGCAAAACAGCAATCATCAATAAAGCTATATATTTCATCATAGTTAAAATAATTATGGGCAAATGTAAAACCTGCCCATAATCTTAATGCTGATATTTCAGTTAATACTATAATAGTACATTACAGTATTTTTACATTATTGTCCGGATAACTTGGGCTAAAGCCCATTGTGCAAGGGTTTCAGATATATAACCCCAGGCTTAAGCCTGGGGTTAGTAAAAAGCAGGCCCATAAAGGGTTTTAACCCAAGAGAAAATATTTTAGTCGGACAACAATGGTATTTTTATTCAATCCATGAAAAAAATAGCTGTAACAATCTTTATATTGTTTTTGTATTGCTATAATGTTGCCTATACGCAAGGTTCTCCTTTCGATACAACTATTTATGGCCGCTGGCGGCGATCACGATGTTATATTGCCAAAACATACCTTGCTGATCGCGGAGAATATTCCAAATTCTTATTTGTGGATCATACCAAACTCCGGGCATTCAACGCCTATCTTTAAAAGGGATCAATTCAACGAAACCGTGTATGAATTCTTCAGAACGCCTTATAGAAAAATTGAAAAATTCGGATGGTTTGAGTAAAAGCCGTTAACGGTTATTTTGAATGCTATCACTTATTATTTCGTAAATATTTTTCAACGCAGGATAGGCCTGCAGCAAATCAAGATGCTTTTGAATGGTGGCCTTATCTCCTCTTGCTGCCGGCCCTGTTTGCATAATGGCAGGATCATAATAATGCATGCGGTTTACCGTTTCCTCAATTAAAGGCAGAAGTAAATGAAAATTAATATTATTCCTGTCGCAATAATCTTTTGTAAGCGCAAATAAATGGTTGGTAAAATTAGAAGATATAATGGCAGAAAGATGATAGCGCAGCCGCATTTCATCATCAGCCTCTGTTATTGTTCCGGCAAAAGATGAAGCAAAGTTTTGAATAAAATCTTTCGCAGCGGCATTATTCCCATCAATTAAAAAAGGGATTTCAGGATGATAGTTCAATTCTTTGCGCAAAGACTGCAGCGGGTACAATACACCATAATTTTCTGAAGCGTTTTTCAGCACATTTACAGAAACGCTGCCGCAGGTATGCACCGCCATTTTTCCCGGAATATTTAATTGGCTGCTTACTTCGCCAACCGCATCATCTTTTACTGCCACCACAAACAGGTCGCTGGCCCTGCTTATATCTTTTATGCTGAAACAAGGTCTTGCATTTAATATATGAGCCAAGCTATTTACCGTTGTTTCATTACGGCCCACAACCTCATTTATTTCATGGCTGGTTTCTTTAAAAATCTTTCCTAACACGGCAGCAACGTTGCCTGAGCCTATTATCGTTATAAGCATGTAATCAGTTGAAGCATTGCATTAATTTTTAATGGAACAAATATCAAATTACATCTTTAAAATTATAGAAGTAATTTAGCAAGAAACAATATCGTATGAAATATGCAAAAATTCTTTTGCTGTCTGTCAGCATTTTCTTTTTTCACTTTAAATCTTCTGCGCAAATACCGCATCTTAATATTTACGGTCATGTGCTGTATGCCTCTCCGCTTGATAACAGCAGTAAGGATTTATATACCGGCGGCGCGGGTGTGGAAGCAGGCGTACTGATAGGGCGTGGAAAAACCATGTTCAATGCATTAATAGGCACAACGCGCTTTTTTGCAAAAGATGACAACCAATACGGTTATCTTACTTATGTGCCGGTTAAGGCAGGTATAAGGCAGTACCTGCCGCTTACCATGCATTTTCTTTATATTCAGGGTGATGCCGGGCTTGGTTTTACCAACAGCCGTTACCTGGGAAACGACGGAACGCGCTTTGCCGCCGACATTGGCGCCGGCGTTAAATTCGGCTTGTTTGATGCGGCTGTAATATGGGACAATATTCATGAGTCAGACCCCAAAGGCTGGGCATCATGGCTTACCATAAAAGCTGGTTTAAACCTGGGGTTTTAATTATAGCCCCAGCACATCCTTCATAGTAAATATGCCTTTTTTGCCGGCAATAAATTTTGCAGCGAGCAATGCACCGCTGGCAAAGCCTTTGCGGTTGTAGGCTGAATGCGTTATCTCAATATAATCTATTGGTGAATTATATTTTATGGTATGAATGCCCGGCACATCATCCATACGTTTGCTGATGATCTCCAGCTCGCTTTCATTATTTGTTTTATCGTTCACCCAGCTTTTTTTTGTTTTTATCTTTTCCAGCAATTGCTCTGCAAGCGTAATGGCCGTGCCGCTTGGCGCATCTTTTTTTTGTGTGTGATGCACTTCTTCAATGCTTACTTCATATTCTTTATGGCTGCTCATTAGTGAAGCAAGGTATTCATTCAATGCAAAGAATAAATTCACCCCAATGCTGAAATTGCTGGTGAATAAAAAAGTTCCGTTTTGCTGTTCACAGTATGATTTTATTCCGGGCAAATCTTTCAGCCAGCCTGTTGTTCCGCATACAACCGGTATGTTGGCATCCATGCATTTTTTTATATTTTCTACAGCACTATGTGGATTAGTAAATTCAATAGCTGCATCCGCGTATTTTAAATTATCTGCGGTGAATTCATCTTTATTGGAGGATGAGATCTTTAAAACAATGTCATCGCCATTTTCCCTTGCTGTTTCTTCAATGGCCCTGCCCATTTTACCGTAACCTATCAATGCTATTTTCATGCTGCAATAATATTAAATTATATGGTGAGGAGCGACAGCAACGAATAAACACTGTATATCGCAGATTTGCTTACACATTAACGTAGTCAGACACCATTATTGTCCGGTTCACCTGGATTTAAGCTCATTAGGCAAAGGATTATTATTTTGTTGTAATTATTGTCGCTGTTTTCCTGATATTTTTCGCTGTTTAGCTCTTTCTTTTCGCTGTTTTATTCTATTTTTTCGCTGTTTTCCTGATAATTCTCGCTGTTTTTTCAAGTCTTTTCGCTATTTTTCCGGCAATTTTCGCTGTTTTACAAAGCGGTTTCGCTGTTTAAGCGTTTACCGTTGCTGTAAATGCACCGGTTTTTAGCATAGATGGGTTTGCTACTGTTATAGTACTGAACCCTTTTTGCATACCCGCCTGCCCGCCCGCGTGAACTATCAATGGTATTCCGTTTGTTATTCTTCCTGTATAGATATGCAAATCTGTTTTTCCAATATTTGTGAGCGTCGTTCCCGGTTTTATGCTCATAATCGTTATCTGTTCCCCCGGTTTCAGCTTTCCGCCGCTGTTGGTGAAGAACACCAACAGCGGCGGAATCAGGCCAATCCCATTAGTCCTGAAAATCGTGGTTCAAGAAGCTATTTAAAAAGATGCCGGCAGCATTTTAGGCTGCCTCTTCGGTTTAAAATTTAATGCAACCGATAATGCGGGTGTTTTGGTTACAATATTAAAATCGGGCTGCACACGCATGCTTAAATCGTCGCTCACATCAAAATCTTTTAAGTGGCCAAATACAGTGGCATCTACCACATTAAGCCCCCACGCCAGTAAAAAGAATAAAGCGGAGTAATCCCTGTCTTTCCTGAACTCGTTGCGGAACGACTGTATGTAAGAAGGATCAATATCCCGCAGCACAGGATACACTTTATTGGTATCGCCGCCGTTTACCAAAATATCATAAGCCTGCTTCGTGCGCTGGTACCAGGTATTGTTATACACAAACAAACATGCCGGCACAGCAAGCGCGCCATATACAATAGGTATTTTCCAGTATTCGCGGTTGTATGCCTGGCCCCAGCCGGGTATAAGGGCCGAGCGCAGCGTGGCAATATGCGGGTCGTGCTTCTTTTTTACGGGCACAGAATCTTTTTTCAGCGCAGCAGCCAAACTATCTTTTTTTTCAGGCTTCAATGTATCGGGCAAAATCTTTTTACCATTATTTACATTAATGGCCGTATCCGGTTTTTGGGCAATGGCGGTGAGCGAAACAGCAGAAGCTATAAAGATTGATATGAAGCAATACAGTAAATGCATGTTAGTCTGCCTGCGCATGCAGCAACTCAAGAATTTTATTGAGCTCATCGTTTGAATAATATTCAATAACGATATTGCCTTTGCCATTTGAGTTATGTTTAAGCGTAACTTTTGTTGAAAAATAGGAGGCTAAATTATCTTCTATACGTTTGTATGCTTCGTTAAGATTTGATTTTCCTGAAGATTTAACAGCTTTTGCATTGTCGTCGCGGTAGAGCCTGCGCACCAGTTCTTCCGTTTGCCTTACGCTAAGCTGTTTGTTTTTTATTTCGTTAAAAAGGTAAAGCTGTTTATCAATCGTGTCAATATTAATCACCGCCCTTGCATGGCCCATGCTTAAATCGCCGTTGCGCACTGCCACCTGTATATCGGGCGGCAGCTTAAGCAGCCTGATATAATTGGTAACGGTGCTTCTCTCCTTCCCCATTCTTTCGGCCACCTGCTCCTGCGTATAGTTCAGCTCATCCATCATGCGTTTATAGCTCAGGCCGATCTCTATGGCATTCAGGTCTTCGCGCTGCAGGTTTTCCAGCAGGGCCAGTTCAAGCAGTTCCCGGTCATTGGTTTGGCGTATGTATGCCGGCAAATCTTTTAACCCTGCAATTTTTGCAGCCCGCAACCTTCTTTCGCCGGCAATTAACTGGTATTTGCCATCGGCAAGCTTTGATACTGTGATTGGCTGCACCACATCAAACTGCTTTAAAGAAGAAGCCAGCTCATTCAGGGCAGCTTCATCAAAATCGCGGCGTGGGTTTTTAGGATTGGGCTGAATTTGTGCCACCGGTATGCGCAGCACATTGGTAGCGGCTTCCACCACATCTGTCTTTAATGTGCCGCTTGTAGTTTTAAGGTCTGAGTCTATGCTCTTTAATAAAGAGCGTATGCCCTTGCCTAATGTTTCTTTATTTGATTTGGATGTTGTCATGTTTAATTAAAGTTCAAATGTTCACGAAGTTCACAGGTTCACGGGTTCACTAAACTTGTGAACATTGGAACAAGTGAACTTTTAAACTATTCAAGTATTCTTTCCTCGTTTTTAATTTTCGTCATATCATTTTTCTGAAGCACCTCTTTTGCGAGGTTCAGGTAATTTACAGACCCCTTGCAATCAGAATCGTACAATACCACCGGCTTGCCCACACTTGGCGCTTCGCTTAATTTACTGTTGCGGTGAATAATGGTATTAAATACCATGTTTTCAAAATGCCTTCGCACTTCGTTTACCACCTGGTTGCAGAGGCGCAGCCTGCCGTCATACATGGTCATCAGAATGCCCTCAATCTGCAAGCCTGTATTTAAACGGTTTTGAACAATTTTTATGGTGTTGAGCAGCTTACCTAAACCTTCCAGGGCAAAAAATTCGCATTGAACGGGAATTACAACACTGTCAGCAGCCACCAGTGCATTTACGGTTATCAGGCCAAGTGAGGGCGAACAGTCAATTACAATAAAATCGTATTCATCTTTTACCGGTTCAAGAATACGTTTCAGCACCAGCTCCCGCTCAGGATAGCTGATCATTTCAATTTCAGCGCCCACCAAATCAATATGTGAAGGGATAAGATCCAGGAAAGGAACATCTGTCTTTAAGATCACTTCACCGGCCGGCGTATCGTTCACCATACAATCGTACAGGCTTTTGGTAATATTATGCAGGTCGAAGCCAATGCCGGTGGTGCTGTTTGCCTGCGGGTCGGCATCAACCAGCAGGGTCTTGAATTCAAGCACAGAGAAACTTGCCGCCAGGTTAATGGCAGTTGTGGTTTTGCCAACACCGCCTTTCTGATTTGCTACCCCAATTGTTCTTGCCATAAAGCCCCTAACCCCTAAAGGGGAATATTTTAATTTTTATTATTTAAATGCAGGTTTTAAACCTCTGTTATTTCAATTCTCAATCAATGTTGCCGCTTACTTAAATTGTAATTTTTGAATATCCAATAACCAGCATTCAATAATCAATTGAATCCATAACATTTAAGTATTGATTATTGAATATTGATTATTTTTTTCAAACTACTTCAATCGTTTCGCCAATTGCAGGCAACAATAAAGTTTTACCGGCGGCTTTAAAATCTGCCGCGGCCTGCTCTTTATCTATTTTTATAAGATCGAATGTGTTATAATGAACGCCAACAATTTTGTTACAATTAATAAAATCTGAAGCAACGATGGCATCGGCCACATCCATCGTAAAATTTCCCCCTATCGGCAATACGGCAAATTTCAGCTTTGCCCAATGCGGAATTAGCTGCATATCCATAGTAAGGGCTGTATCTCCCGAATAATAAAAATCGCCTTCGGCTGTATTAAAAACAAAACCCAAAGGATTGCCGGCATAACCGCCATCAGGAAATGAGGAAGAGTGAATAGCATTCACGGCACGCACTTTTCCAAAATCGAAACTGATGGGGCCGCCATGATTAAGCGGGTGCACTTTTTCTATGCCTTTACAGCCAAGCCAGTCTGCAATTTCAGCTGCCGCTACACAGGTGGCGCCGGTTTGCAGGGCAAGTTCCAGCGCATCTGCAAAATGGTCTGTATGGCCATGCGATAAAAAAATATAATCAGCCTTTATTTCTTTTTTATTAATATGCTTAGCCAGCGGATTATAGGTAATAAACGGATCAAACAAAAGTTTTTTACCATTTACTTCCACGCTAAAGCAAGACTGGCCATAATACGTTAAGTTCATTGCGGTATTATTTTAAAGGGGCACAAAAGTAATTTTTTAGCATCACTGTCTCAACAATATTAATTTTTTAAGGTTTACTTGCAGCGGTTTTTTATGCACATCTTATAAAGCCTGTTTTAATTTGTAAAAATTTTAATATGCGAAGTTTAAGCGGCTGGTGGATTATCATTCTCATCCTGTTACTGGTTGATTTCTATGTTTTCTGGGCACTGCGTTTTCTTACACACAATAACGGCGAAAAGGGCCGTGCCATTATTTACACTTTGCACTGGCTTATTTCAGTTGCCGCCATTGCATTCATTATCGCTTTCCCGCACTCCCGGTTTTTTGCCGCGCACACTGTTTTGCGCAATTATATTTTCGCCATTGTGGTAGGCTTATTCTTTGCAAAGCTGGTTGCTTCCACCCTTTTTCTGCTGGATGATACACGCAGGTTCTTTATTTGGCTCATGGCTAAGATCTTCCCGAAGACCGGTGTTGATTTTACTAGTGAAGAGAATATCATTACCCGCTCTGCTTTTTTAACCTGGACGGGTTTTATTCTCGGCGGCGGATTATTTACGACCCTGCTGGCCGGGTTTTCAAACAAGTATAATTACAAGGTGAGAAGGGTAAAACTGGCTTTTAATAACCTGCCTCAGTCATTTAAAGGAATGAAAATTTTACAGGTGAGCGATATACACAGCGGCAGCTTTACCAATAAAGAAGCGGTTAACCGCGGCGTTGATATGATCGTAAAAGAAAATGCCGATTTAATTCTTTTTACCGGCGACCTGGTAAACGACAAGGCCAGTGAAATGCAGGATTATATAGATGTATTTAGCCGGCTTAAAGCGCCGATGGGCGTGTACAGCACTTTAGGCAATCATGATTATGGTGATTATGTAACATGGCCCAGCCCTGAAGCCAAGCGCGCTAACCATGAAAGGCTGAAAAAGGTTCATGAAGAGCTTGGCTGGCGCCTGCTGATGAATGAGCATGTTGTGCTGGAAAGAGACGGTGAACAAATTGCATTGCTGGGCATTGAGAACTGGAGTGCCTCCAGCCGTTTTCCAAAATATGGCAGGATGGATTTAGCATACCCCGGCACAGAAAAATATTCTTTTAAAATTTTAATGAGCCATGATCCCAGCCACTGGGATGCGGAAGTGCGCCCAAAATATCCTGATATTGACTTAATGCTTTCCGGCCACACACATGGCATGCAGTTCGGTGTTGAAAACCCTTATTTCAAGTGGAGCCCGGTGCAGTATTTTTATAAGGAATGGGCAGGGCTTTATAAAACCGGCAGACAAATGTTATATGTAAACCGCGGTTATGGTTTTATCGGTTACCCGGGCAGGGTTGGCATTTTGCCGGAAATTACGGTAATTGAGCTGGTATAGATCATAGCAGTGTTTTAAACTTTGTCTTTTGCTCACAGAATAAACAATGAATCCGCTGCGGCGAAGAACAAAACCTGCAATTGCTGTTTACCGTAACCCTACACCGCCAGAAACTGTGAATGGATATAATCCACCACATCATTAAAATTCTGGCGGTGGTTATATACTTCAATCTGCCTGTCTGCTCCCGTTCCGTGATCCAGCATTTTGCGCACATACTCAACAGCATAACGGCTGCCTAATTCATCCACCACATCATCCACAAAATCCAGCAGTTCATAAATTAATACGCGGGTATTTACTTCTGTCTCTTTGCCAAAATCAATCAGGCTTCCATCAATGCCATAACGGCTGGCCCGCCATTTATTTTCGTTTACCAAAGCACGCTGATAAATTATAAAATTCAGGTTCTGCAGGCGCAGTTTATACAGTTTGGCGCATATAGCCTGGAACAAAGCGGCAATAGCAATGGTTTCATTAATGGTCATGGGCACATCGCAGATCCTGAATTCCACGGTATTAAAAAAAGGATGCACCCGCAAATCCCACCATATCTTTTTAGCGTTATCAATGCAGTTGGTTTTTATCAGCAGGTTTACATAGTTGTCATACGCTTCAATGCTTTCGAAAAAATCAGGAATGCCGGTACGCGGGAATTTGTCAAACACTTTGGTGCGGTAAGATTTATAACCTGTAAACCGCCCTTCCCAAAAAGGCGAGTTGGTGCTTAAAGCATATACATGCGGCAAAAAATACCTTGCGGAATTGGCAATATGAATGGCCATTTTTCGGTCTTCCATTCCCACATGCACATGCAGGCCGAAAATAAGATTGCTGCGGGCGGCTTCCTGCAGTTCATTCACGATCTGGTTATAACGCACATGGTCTGTTATCAGCTGGCTTTCCCAGGGGCTGAAAGGATGCGTGCCCGATGCCCCCATCCGGAAACCATTCGCCTCTGCTATTTGTGAGATCACGGTGCGCAAGGTGGTTACATCGCGCTGCGCTTCTTCAATATTCTTGCAGATATCAGTGCCCACTTCCACAACAGCCTGGTGCATTTCGGCCTTTACCTTGTCTTTAATTATCTTATGCCCTTCGTTCACTATCTTTTGCTCATGGCTTTTCAGTTCCCGGGTATCAGGATCAACCACCATGTATTCTTCTTCAATACCGAGGGTAAAATGATTATAGTTTATATGCGGCATAATTAATTTTTAAAGATGTCCCTTACTTCAATTTCTAATGCAGGAATACAATGCGGCGAAATAGCTTTTCCGGCATACATTTTACCGCCGCCAAGTTTTCCACCTTCATTTAAAATAAAAACAACTATGTTTTCTTCCACAGGATTAATGATCCAGTATTCATGCACACCGGCCTCTTCATACAATTCAAACTTTAACTGCACTTCTTTCTGGGAATTGCCGGGCGAAAGAATTTCAACCACAAGATCAGGCGCTCCGCAACAGCCACGTTCATCTATTTTGGAAAGATCGCATACAATGCCCAGGTCGGGCTGAACAACGGTTGTTATTTCATTATCTTTTTTCCTGTTCTTTACCGGCAGGCGAACATCAAAAGGAGCTACAAAGAAAAAGCACCGATGTTTTTCAAGGAAAGTTCCTATCCTTAACTGCAGTTTCATTGAAATAACCTGATGTCTTGTGTTCGTCGCAGCAAGCTTGTATATCCTGCCTTTAAACAATTCAAGCCTTTCTTCAAACTTCCATTTTAAATAATCAGCATACGTGTAAGTATAATCCGGCGAAGGTTCTTCCACCATGTTTATTTCGCCTTCGTCATCCATTATCGTAAACATAAAATTTATTTTATGAAATTAACGGTTGTTTATCGGCGCTTGTTTTAATATACCTGCCCCAGGTGAGGTTATCTTTTCCTGCTTCGTTTAACTGCGCTTTTTCAATAGCATAGCTGGCAGCCGTTTCCACTACCCAGGCAAAGTTTTCTTCGCCTACGCTATTCCGGTCGGCATCAGGCGCCGGGTTGCAGAAATCTATTGCATACGGAACGCCATCGCGCAAAGCCAGTTCTACCGTATTAAAATCATAACCCAGATATTCATTGATGCGCAGCACAATATCTTCCATTTCTTTCAGCTTTTCAGCGCCGGGCTTAAAATCGGCCACATAGCGCAGGTGATGCGGGTTGCGTGGCTCATAAGGCATAATGCGCACATATTTGCCGCCTATGCAATAGCAGCGATAGTATTCTTCAAAAATAATTTCTTCCTGCAGCAGCATAACCAGTTGGCCGGTTTCGGCATGCTTTTCATAAAAATCGTTTATGCCGGTAAGCTTATACACATTTTTCCAGCCGCCGCCGGCAAAAGGCTTCATGTAGGCCGGAAAGCCAACATAATTAAAAATGCCCTCCCAGTCTAAAGGATAGGCAAGGTTTGAAAAAGATTCGCCCGATGTATCGGCAGGCAACTCATAAGAAGGCAGGATCACTGTTTTTGGAACCGGCACATTGATTTTTGTAGCGAGGCAGTTATTGAAAAATTTTTCATCGGCGCTCCACCAGAATGGGTTATTGATAACAGCCGTTCCGGTTAAGGCTGCATTCTTTAAAAAAGCGCGGTAAAAAGGCACATCCTGGCTTATACGGTCTATTATAACTGAATACCCGGCAGGCTCACCCTGTATTATTTTATCTATGTGCACAGGTTCCGCCGTTATACCATCAATATGCTTACTGTTTATTCTCTCGATGAATGCCTGGGGAAAGGTTCTTTCTTTCCCGAATAAAATACCGATCTTTTTCATACCATTAGATGTTTTGAAGTGAATAAGTAGCTAAAGCCAATACGGATAAATGTCATGTAATTTTTATTGAAGATAATTGCTCCAAATTAAACTTATATAAAACAAAAGCAGTTTATTTTTTGGCGTACATTTTTAAATTCATCACTTAAAATAATTATCAGGCAGCAAACATCAGGCAAGGAAGGAAACACCGCAGCGCAGGCGTTGATACAATAATGCAACAGGCCTTAATACATTCAATTAACCCACCGGGCATACTCCGGCTGGTGAACAATGTTTATACAAGAAATGCCATAAAGTGATTTTAACCTGTAACAGGTTTTAAACCTTGCAGCAAAAACTTGTGGGTGATAAGCCTGAAGGCTATATTTGAGCCAACAAAACTTACATGCAGCAATTGCCGGAACATGCATTTTGATGCTATTATTCATCTTTTAACAGCATCAAATTATTACTGTTGCTGCATTAATTTCAACGGCAAAAAGTCTCGTATTCTTCAGTCATAAAATATTATTCATGCAATTACCAAAGTGGATCAGGTATTTTTCTTTCCTTATAATTTTACTGGCAATACAGGTACAGTCGCCGGCGCAAAAAATAATCACAAGGCAGGAGCAAAAAATAGATGAAGCATGGAAGTTTCACCTCGGCAATGCCGCCAATCCTTCACTTGATTTTAATTATGGCATAAATGAAACCAGCTTTTCAAAATCAGGTGCTGCCGATGGCATGGCTTACGGCCTGAAATTTAATGATGCAGCATGGAGCGAAGTTCAACTTCCGCACGACTGGGCGGTGGCGCTTCCTTTTGATTACATGAAAAATGAAGATCAGGATGCCCATGGATATAAAGCGATCGGCGGTAATTACCCGCAGAACAGCATTGGCTGGTACCGTAAAGAGTTTACAGTGAGCCACGCAGATTCAGGCGGCCGTTTTGAGCTGAGGTTTGATGGCGTGTACCGCGACAGCAAAGTCTGGATAAACGGTTATTATGCTGGCGGCAACTTCAGCGGTTATACAAGCGCCACTTATGATATTACCGATTTCATCCGTTTTGGCGAAAAAAACATCATTGCTGTAAGGGCCGATGCCACACATTACGAAGGCTGGTTTTATGAAGGTGCAGGCATTTACCGCCATGCCTGGCTTAACAGGTATAATAATCTTCATATAGCGTCTCAGGGCGGTTTATATGTGCGCACCGAAAAAACAGGCGTTAATGCTGATGTTATTTTTCAAACAACCATCATTAATAAAAATACATATACCGCCAATGCCAGTTTGCAGGTAATGGTGCTGAACAGGGATGGCAAAATAATAGCTGTATCAAAACAAACACCGGCCGCATTCGGTATTAATGAGCAAAAAACTTTTACCAGCACCCTTCAGATAAACAATCCTGTTTTGTGGGATATTGATCACCCTTATTTATACAGGGCTGTTGCATTAGTGCGGGAAAACGGCCAGGTGACAGACAGTGTGAACGTGAGGTTTGGCGTGCGCAGTTTTACGTTTGATAAAGACAAAGGTTTTGCGCTGAATGGAAAGTGGCTTAAAATAAAAGGCACCAGCAATCACCAGGACCATGCAGGCGTGGGCGCCGCCTTGCCTGATTACCTGCAATATTACCGAATAGGGTTATTGAAAGAAATGGGGTGCAATGCTTACCGCACAACGCATAACCCGCCCACGCCGGAACTGCTTGACGCCTGCGATAGCCTGGGCATGCTGGTAATGGATGAAACAAGGCTTTTGGCAAGCGGCAGCGAATACGAGAAAGAATTACATGACCTTATATTGCGCGACAGGAACCATGCATCCATATTTATATGGTCTGTAGGCAATGAAGAGTTTTATACGCAGCACACCAACATTGGCAAACGCATAGCCTTAAACCAGTTGATGCTGCAGAAACAATTAGACCCTTCACGCACCAGCACGTATGCAGCCAATATGGGCAATACTTTCCAGGGGGTGAATGAAGTAATCCCTGTTCGCGGTTTTAATTATAACCTTACCGGCGCCGATGCTTATCATTCAGAACATCCCGGCCAACCCGTTGTAGGCACAGAGGTGGCAAGCACGGTTTCAACGAGGGGCATTTATATTAAAGACACGGTGAATTGCTATGTGCCTGATTATGACAGTATATTTCCACCCTGGGCTTCTACAGCAGAATACTGGTGGTCGTTTACTGAAAAAAGAGATTGGTTTATGGGCGGCTTTGCATGGACGGGCTTTGATTACCGCGGCGAGCCAACACCTTATACCTGGCCCAATATCAATTCACATTTTGGTATAATGGATGTGTGCGGTTTTCCTAAAACCGTTTACTATTATTACCAGTCGTGGTGGAGCGATTCAGCCATCATGCATATTGCACCGCACTGGAACTGGAAAGGCGATGAAGGCAAAGAGAAAATTGTATGGGTAAATTCTAATGCAGATAATGTTGAATTGTTTTTAAATGGTAAAAGCCTGGGTAAAAAAGATATGCCCAGATACGGCCACCTGGAATGGAAAGTATTGTATGAACCGGGAACTTTGGAAGCTGTTGGTTACCGTAACGGAAAAAAGATCGTCAGCAAGATAGAAACTACAGCCGCACCGGCATCAGTACAACTTGTTTCATCTAAAAAAGCTTTGCATGCTGATGGTGAAGATGCGGTTGTGGTAAATGTATCTGTATTGGATAATGAAGGCAGGGAAGTTCCCGATGCAGCAAACCTCATCAGCTTTGAAGTGGAAGGCCCCGGTGCAGCTATTATTGGTGCTGGCAATGGCGACCCAAGCAGCCATGAAGCAGATAAGCTTGCAGATGGTATTTGGTACAGGAAATTATTTAATGGCAAGGCGCAGCTTATTGTAAAAGCAGGAAAGCAGGCAGGCGTGGTAAGTGTGAAGGCAACATCAACCGGATTAAAAACAGCAACCCTTCAATTGCAGCAGGATTAGCCGTCATATCGGGCAGTATTAATTCAGCGCCGGCACATGGGGAACATTTTATGAAAGAACCCGCTACCGGTCGGTGTCTCACCGACCGGAGTGCCGCGTATGAAGCGAAAATTTGAAATGCGCCCCATATACCCGGGCAAATTAAAGTTTCATATATTATTTGTAATATTGACACTTATTTTAGAACGCTTATATACTAAACGCATAACAACGATGTTATTTGTTTGCCGGCATCCAGCTAAATTTAAAAAATCAAGCCTGATGAAAAAAAATTGCAAAAGCCTTTTGGCTGCATGCTGCCTCTTAAATGCAGCCATAGCGCAAAAAACAGATTACCCCATTCAGCCGGTGGCTTTTACACAGGTGCATTTAACAGATGATTTCTGGAAACCGCGTTTGGAAACAAATGCCACCGTTACCATTCCGTATATTTTAGATCAGTGCCGTGTGCATGGAAGGATTGACAATTTTTTGATGGCAGCGCATAAGAAAAAAGGCAAGCTCACCACTTACCCGTTTGATGATACGGATTTATATAAACTGATAGAAGGCGCATCGTACAGCCTGCAGGAAAGATATGATGCGAAGCTCGACAGGCAACTGGATACATTGATAAGCATTATTGGCGCTGCGCAGGAGCCGGATGGTTATTTATATACTTTTCGCACGGCGGGCGTTGACGGCACACAAACTACAAACACACCGCAGGATTGGATAGGCAGCAGGCGCTGGGAAAAAGACTCCATATTAAGCCATGAGCTATACAACAGCGGACACCTGTACGAAGCGGCTGTGGCGCATTATGCGGCAACCGGCAAAAAATCTTTTTTAACTATTGCGGAAAAGAACGCAGACTTACTGGTTAAAACTTTTGGCCCTGATGGCATTCATGAATATCCCGGCCACCAGATCGTGGAACTGGGTTTGGTGAAGATGTACCGCGCAACCGGAAAAGAAGATTATTTAAAGCTGGCCAAATTCTTTTTGGATGTGCGCGGGCCCGGCGGCGAAGCCTATAACCAGGCCGATAAAAAAGTGGTTGATCAAACAAAGGCAGAAGGCCATGCGGTTCGCGCAGCCTACATGTACACCGGCATGGCCGATGTGGCGGCGCTTACCAATGACGAAGGTTATCTTGATGCCATTGATACGATATGGGATGATGTGGCCATGCACAAATTATACATTACCGGCGGCATTGGCGCTACCAACAATGGCGAAGCATTCGGCGATGATTATGATTTGCCAAACATGAGCGCTTATGCAGAAACCTGCGCTGCCATTGGCAATGTGTATTGGAACCAGCGCATGTTTTTGCTGCATGGCGATTCAAAATATATGGATGTGCTGGAACGCACACTGTACAATGGTTTGCTGAGCGGCATATCATTGAGCGGCAATCGCTTTTTTTATCCAAACCCATTGGCTTCCGTTGGCCAGCACCAGCGCAGCGCATGGTTTGATTGCGCCTGCTGTATTACCAATATGACAAGGTTTTTGCCATCTATGCCCGGTTATATTTACGCGCATAACGCCAATGACCTCTATGTGAATTTATTTGTGAGCAACAATGCAACCATCAATCTGCAATCAACTGAAGTAAAGCTGGTTCAGCAAACGGAATACCCCTGGCAGGGCAAAGTGAATATAACCCTTGAGCCGGCAAGAGCGAGTACATTTACTATGCATATACGCATACCCGGCTGGGCAGGAAATGAGCCCGTAACAGGCAGCAGCCTGTATGCTTTTATGGATGATGATGCAGCAGATATTCCGGTATATGTAAATGGTGAAAAAACAAATTATACGAGGCAGAAAGGCTATGCTGTTATTAACCGCACCTGGAAGAAAGGCGATAAGATAACCATAAACTTTCCGATGGATGTGCAAAGAGTAACAGCCAGTTCAAATGTAAAAGCCGACATAGGCCGCTTTGCGCTGCAGCGTGGGCCGGTGGTATATTGCATTGAAGGCGCTGACCAAAAGGACAGTTCGGTAATGAGCATTGTGGCAGATACCAATGCCGTTTTCAATGCGGTTTATAAACCGGGTGTTTTAAACGGCATTACGGAAATTAATTTTAAAGGGTATGAAGCTACAAAAGATAATGCAGCAGCGCCTGTCACACAAGCGGTAACAGCCATCCCCTATTACAGTTGGAATAACCGCGGCAGCGGCGAAATGGAAGTATGGATACCATACCAGCCCGGCATTGCAAAGCTAAAGGCAGCGCCAACCGTGGCATCAAAATCCAGAGTATCTGCTTCCATAAACAATAAACTCATGCTGAAGGCGGTAAACGACCAGTATGACCCGTCAGACAGCCATGACCAAAGCATGAGCTATTTGCATTTCTGGCCTGCAAAGGATACAACAGTATGGATACAGTACGATTTTGATTCTGCTTACACCATTTCAAAAAGCAAGGTATATTGGTACGATGACAAGCCCTGGGGCGGCTGCGATTTGCCTGCATCATGGAAGTTATTGTACAAACAAGGTAATGAATGGCTGCCGGTTGAAAACACAACCGCTTATGAAATTGCGAAAGATAAATACAATGCAGTTGAATTTAAACCGGTAACAACAACTGCCTTAAAGCTGGTAATTCAACTGCCAAAGAATGATGCAAGCGGCGTACATGAATGGATTGTAGAGTAAATTAATTTATTGGCTGAAATAAAAACAATACAATAAAATTATTGGAATCTGGCGCAAATAGCATCATTTTATTTTCATAGCATGAACAACAACATCTTTCCAAAAGAAACTTACATCCGCCGCAGGAAACGTTTGGCTGAAAATGCAGGCAACGGCCTTATACTTTTACTGGGCAATGAAGACAGCCCGATGAATTATGCCGACAACTGTTTTCCTTTCAGGCAGGACAGTACATTCCTGTATTATTTCGGCCTGGATATACCCATGCTGGCTGCCATTATTGATATTGACAATGGCAATGAAATTATTTTCGGCAATGATGTAAGCATGGATGATATCATCTGGACAGGGCCCTTGCCTTCAATAGCCGAACTGGCAGCAACCGTTGGCGTTACAAAAACCCAATCGTACAACAGCATTGAAACTATTATACAAAATGCAAAGGCCAAAAATCAACCTGTACACATATTGCCACCTTACCGTGCAGAGAATAAAATAAAATTATCGCAGTGGCTTGGTATTGGCCTGAAGGACGTAAAGCAATTCGCTTCATTAAAACTCATCAAAGCCGTCATTGCCCAAAGGGAATGCAAGGAAGCCTGTGAAGTGGCGCAGATTGAAGAAGCTGTTTCCATCAGCGCGTATATGCATCTGGCTGCCATGCAGTTTGCCAGGCCCGGCATGATGGAGTATGAAGTGGCTGCAAAAGTGGAAGAAATAGCGCTGGCCAGCAACGGAAGATTATCGTATCCCATTATTCTAACCGTGAACGGCCAAACACTGCACAACCATTACCATGGCAATCAACTTAAAGAAGGCGATATGGTTTTGATAGATGCCGGCGCTGAAAATGCAATGCATTATGCCGGCGACCTTACCCGCACTTTTCCTGCCGGCAAAGCATTTTCACCGGGGCAGAAGGATATGTACAACGTTGTGCTGGCCTCTTTAAACCATGCAACAGCTTTATTAAAGCCAGGCATTCAATACAAAGAAATACACCGGCAGGCAGGCATAAAACTGGTTGAAGGTTTAACAGCAACCGGGCTTGTGAAAGGTAACGCAGAAGAAGCTGTTGAAGCCGGTGTTCACACCTTGTTCTTTCAATGCGGCGTTGGCCATGCAATGGGTTTGGATGTACATGATATGGAAGACCTCGGCGAGCAACATGTTGGCTACGGTGATACGCTTAAAAAGAGCACGGAGTTTGGCTGGAAATCGTTACGCCTTGCCAAAGAACTAAAGCCGGGTTTTGTATTAACCGTTGAACCGGGACTGTACTTTATACCTGAATTAATAGACCGCTGGAAAGCAGAAAACAGGCTCGGCAATTTTATCAATTATGATGTTGTTGAACAATATAAAGACTTTACCGGCATTCGCATAGAAGATAATTATCTTATTACAAATGAAGGTTATCAAAAGCTTGGAAAGCATCTTATAAAAGAAACGGATGAAATTGAAGCAATAAGGCTGAATGCATTTTAATGCATATATCCGGGAGCTGCTACCGGTCTGACGCTTTGAAGCGTCAGACCGCGTTTAAACAACCATGTACCATCAGGCTTCATGCTCATAATAAATCTTGTAATATTTGCGGCCGTTTTCATCAATGCCCTGTTCTATCAGCTCGCGGTTGCCGTGAATATAAATATGAAAGTTTTTATCAAGCTTTAAAACACTCTTAAATGCCCGCGCCTGCTGCTTTACAGCCTGTGCCGATATTTCAAAACTATCAGCCGGCTCAACTGCATTTTCCCGGCGGTAATGCTGATCGAATTTTTGAAAAGATTCTATAACATTCGGATGAAAAAAAACTTCCTGTTCAAATTCTTCCTTATCAAACCGATCGTGCTTTTTAAAGTAATCAACAGAGCGGTTGAGCAAATCAATTTTATCAGCTTTGCTCATTTCAAAATCTTCATCTATTTGGCTGGTAACAAACTGTTTGGTGATGCCCAGGAATTGATTGGTTTGCGTAAAATCATTATTCAAAACCAGCACACTTAAGAAATCATCTTTCCAGTATTGCGCTTCAGTTGCTTTATTGGTATTATCAACTATAGATAATATAAATCCATTTTCTTTTTCCGTATTAAAAATAAGGCAGCCTTTATCAAGCTTATTAATGTTGATGCCCTGCCGGCTTTCTATATCAAAACCATCTGTTACCGGCTCCACTTCAATGTACGTGTCTTTATTTTCAGATTTGAACAAGCCAACGGCATCCATGGTTTCACCGTTTAAATGGCAATCTTTAAAATAAGCCACATAAAATTCGCCGCCTTTTATTTTTGGATGCGTGCTTTTATCGTATAAATGTTTGGCAAGATTTACAGATTGTTCATGCAGCGACCGGGGGTTTTCAAAAACTTTTGAAATGCAGGTGTACACTCCATTTAAAGAAAGTTCTATCGTGTGGTAAAAACGGTAATATTCCTCTGATTTGAATGATGAAAGAAAATATTGGCTTAATATATTCTGCAGTTCATCGTTCAGCTTTACTTCCTGTTTTGATAAACGCATAGGCTCGTCCGCAGACTTATTGCCTACCCTATGGATTGAAAAGGATTGTATCATTTTATAGTCTTATCACCAGCTTCTTTAAATGCCTGCTGTTCTATTTCTTCAGTTATTCTAAAGTCCGTTTGTTTAATTTTATCAATAAATGGCTGTATAGATGCAATGATCTTACTAAGTTTTGCTTTTATAATAACACCCAATGTTCCTGTATAAATTTATATTGGGTTTTGCCGCTACTTTTCTTGCATGGTAATCGTCAAGTACAACTACACTGCCCGGTATTTCAAGAGCTAATGCAATAGCATTGCTTTACTTTTATCAAGCTGTATTTCTAAAATCCCCTGTTTGTGTATATCGCTGATTTTTTTGAATTTTTACCCATTCCGGCAAAGGCTCGCCATATTTAACGCTTTTCAATATTTGCGCACAGCATGTACATTGCCTGTAAAGAGGATATTTGTTTAAAAAAATCACTTCCTTATTGTTCTCACACCAAACACCCTGCCTGCCGTTTTGCCATTGGTTGATTGAACTTTTACATTAACGGCTGATTTATCTTTTATCAGTTCAGCAGGAATTGCATATTCTTCATCAAAGAATTTACCGGTAGCGCCGCCTTTCAGTTCAACAGACGCAACCTTTGTTCCGTCAACCAAAATATCAAAGCTCCTGTTCTTATCATCACCTATATAAGTAAACAACAATGCCGTTGGCTTATCGCCATCAACCTTCATATCAAACGAAAAGAAACCATCTTTTCTCACTTCACGGCCGGAGCGGCCATAGGCCTGGTCAACATACGACTGTTCACTCGATTTTAAATTATGATCGCGTTCCGGCTGCATTTCGCCAATGCGGAAATTATCTATTGTTTGTGCTTCAATTTGCTGCAGGCGTTTTTTCTCCGCTTCATATTCAGCCTGCCTTACAGCCCAGTCTGCATTGGTAAAATAATCCCAGTAAACGCTGTAATGATTGTCTATATTTTTATAAAAAGGCGTTAACGCAACATCGAATGGCTTGCCTGTATTTTTGGTATGAAAGGTAAGCGGCGCATTATCATCTTTCACTACCCAGTCGCTCACATTCCTGTTATCCGTTAATAAAACCGGCGTGCCGTAAACGGGATCAGGCATGGTATCGCCAAGATTACCTGCAAGCACCAGCGGGCCGTATAATAAAGCCACACGATTTTTATTATCGGGCATGCTTTCCGTATATAAACTCATATTAAAGGCAATATCAATCCTGTCATTATCATTCCATTTTTTATTGATAACAAGAAAGCCATCAGCATCTTTTTCAACTTTAAATTCTTTACCGTTTACTTTTATTGCCGGGCTGGTTTTTGACCACCATGGCTGGCGGATTTTTACCGGGAATGCAACAGGCTTTTTGGTTGATACGACTATAGACGCTGAACCATTTTCAGGATAAGCTGTATGCTGCGTTACGGTAATATTTTTGCTTTTCCAGTTTAATTGTGATGGAATAAAAAGATTGATATACAAGCAGCCATCTGCCCCTTCAAAATAAATATCCTCTGTGTATTTGGCATGGTTCTCCATGCCGCTTCCCACACAACAGGTGAATGTATTAACAGAGTCGCTGAAATCTTTTTTAGCCCCCATGCGCAATGGCTCAAAATACAGCATCATGGCATTACCGGGATTTTGGGAAGCCAGTATATCGTTGTATAAAGCCCGTTCATAATAATTCATCAGCCTGGCATTTGGCTGCCATGAAAATAAATGGCCGGTAAGCTTGAGCATATTATAAATGCAGCAGCTTTCTGCCGTATTATCGCTCAATGCATCATTCAGTTTTCCGGGCTCGCCAAGATATTCATAGTTACCGTTGCCGCCTGTTGCATAACTATGGCCATCCACTATAATATTCCATGCACGGCCGGCAATGGTTTCATCAGCTTTGTTTGCTGTTAATTCATATTGCCTGGCGCTGCCGATTGCTTTGGGAATATTGGTATTGGAATGTTTGCCTGCCAGCGGGTCGGGCTTGCCTTCAGCTAATGGCTGCATAACAAAATCATCATAGAATTTATAAGAAAGGTTAAGGTATTTTTTGTTGCCTGTTATGGCGTAAATGTTGGCCAGCACATCGTTCATGCCGCCAAACTCACACTTCAGCATTTTCTGGCGTTGTTCTTCGTTTAACGGGTTAACAATTTCACCTGTCCAATCAGCCATTTTTGTAACAATATCCAATGCTTTGTTATTATCTGCATACAAATAGGCATCTGCCAGGCCCGCCATTACTTTATGCACCGTGTACCAGGGGCTCCAGCCTCCATTCAAATCAAAGCCGCCGCTTTTAATTTCGCCGCGCTGCACTTTATAAAAAATAGAGTCTTCATTGGGAATAGCACCCACATAACCCGTTTTTCTTGCTGCCTGACATCTGCCCAATTCATCCACTATATAATCAACCTTTTGCTTAAAACGGTTATCGCCTGTGGAGGCATACATCATGGAGCAGGCCGATAAATAATGGCCCAGAGTATGGCCGGAAAGCCCTTCGCTCTCCCATCCTCCATACACGCTGTCTTTTGGTGGCAGGCCCGCGTTTATATAAAAACGGGTGAGCAGCCGGTTTACGCTTAGCGATAATAAATAGCCCCCATCTATTTCCATGGCATGCTTAAACGGGCTGCTATCAATCAGCCGCACATCTTTTAAATTAAAGGCATAAGCCTGCGGCTGTATAGCAGGTTGCACCTTAAACTTATTGTTGTTTTTTTCAGGCAAATAGGACTGGGAAAATGCATTACAGGCGATTGTTGCTGTAAGTGCCAAAAATGCAAACTTAAGTTTCATGCGTAAAAATAATTATGAAAAATGATGTTATGAAATGCTTTACCATATTGCAATCAGCCGGAATGCTTTTAACTTAATGCACGTTCGATATGCGCCCTGCCTGTTAAAGTCCTGAATTATAGTAAACACAGGATGAATTTGTGCATTTGGCAATTTGTACTTGCTTTATAGGATTGTAAGATGATCTCACATTCCTGCACGTCATTCCCGCGAAGGCGGGAACCTGCTCTTATTATTTAAAGCAACTAATAATATTATCAGCAAACTTACAATTCAGACGTAGATGCCCGGTCAGGCCGGGCATGACGTGCCAGTGGTTATGTTTTATGCTTGCCTTACTTAATGTAAGGCTGGCAATAAGAATAGATTTGTACTTTGGCAAATCAATGATTGCACATTTTTATCCAGCGAGGAGTATATATTATGCCAGGCTCATGTTAAACTTAATAATAAATGCTATTGCTGTTATGCATGCAACAGGATATACATTTAATTTGTCATTGTTGCATTCATTTGTATATGAAGTTTGAAACGATAACGATAAAAGATATAGCAAAAGCGCTTAACCTTTCGGTTTCTACCGTATCAAAGGCTTTGCGTAAAAGCTATGAGATAAGCCAGGAAACGCAAAAGCTTGTTTTAGATTATGCCGAAAAACATAATTACAAACCTAATCCTGTTGCACAGGGTTTGCGCAAAGGTAAAAGCAGGCTGATAGGTGTTATTGTTACAAATATTGACAACAATTTTTTCTCGCAGGTGATTAATGGCATTGAATCTGTTGCACATAAAAAAGGCTATACAGTAATTATTACGCAAACGCATGAATCGTACGAAAGGGAAGTAATTACGGCCCAGAACCTCATGACGCGCTCGCCCGATGGATTGCTGGTTTCTTTATGCGCCGAAACAGCAAACGTTGATCATTTTAAAGAAATACATCATAAAGGGCTTCCGATAGTTTTCTTTGACCGCGTTACCAACGATATTGATACACACAAGGTAACCTGCAATAATTTTCATGGCGCCTATGAGGCCACCAAACACCTTGCACAGCAGGGCTTTCAGCGCATAGCGCATATTACCAGCAGCAATAATTTATCAATTACGCTTGAAAGGCTGGAAGGCTATCTAAAAGCACTTGAAGATAACGGGCTGCAAATAGATGAACGCTACATTAAATACTGCGTGCATGGCGGCATGATACAGGAAGAAACACGGGCTGCCGTAAACGAATTGCTTGCCATGCACGATAAGCCTGATGCGATATTCACGGCATCAGACAGGCTAAGCACTACTACTTTCAGCATACTGTGTGAAGAAGGGATTAAGATGCCTGTACAGATGGGGATGGCAGGTTTTACCAACTCGCTGTCAGCGCATATTTTTAATCCGCCGCTTACCACCATCGTGCAACCCGCTTTTGAAATGGGGCAAAAGGCAACCGAGATGCTTATACAGCTTATTGAAAGCAAGCAGCCGCCTGCCAGATACGAAAAAAAAGTGCTGGATGCAGCGCTTGTAATAAGGCAATCAAGCTTAAAGAAGAAAATACTGCGCAAAGCTGCTGCAGATTGAACTCAGTTATTAAATTTTACCGCCTGCCTTGCCAGCAATTTCCACATTCCTTTTTGCTTTTGCCAAACCAATAGTATTTTCAGTTTAACATGGCCTGGCTTATTGTTGTCATTTGTATCAGCATCCAGTATATGGCGCACGATGGCTGTGTTGCCAAATAACTGTATGGTTTGGTCAAGAAAATTTAGGCTTACAAAATCGGTAGAACCATCTGCAAACGATTTAAGAAATTCAGGCTTGTGCTGAATAAAGCCTGACGAATGGCCATACGTAATGCTGTCTGCGGTAAGTTTATCCAGCTTCCCGGTGTCGCCATCCGCCATAGCCAGCCTGAAATTTTCTACGGCAGCGGATACTTCTTTTTCTTCTTTTGGCTGGGCAGCAGCTTTATGGCTGGTAACAGAAGTAATTATCATAAATGCCAATATGTATTTTATCATAACCGGATTATTTACACCTTAATAAACAACCTGCTTTTGCAAGCCGTTTCGAAATATAATTTCAACCGCATCTTCGCGTATTTCATGTATAGCTTTTACCGGCAACAATTCCTCATCGTTAAACTTCTCCCCCGACTTTTTCCATAACATCAGCGTTGCATAAATATGTTTTTTACCGGAAGGATGTATGGTTGATGAAACATTTATCACATCACTCTCTGCACTTACTGCATTCACGTCAACTGTATGCTTTACTTCCGGCTTATTCCATCCAAGCAGCGATACCATTGCCATCTGGTAAACGCCGTTGTCAATAATCTCAATGTCAAAGCCATTCAGTTTTTTATGCGCTGTTTTTATGCGGCCCTTTACTTCGGGCAATGCATAATGGCCAAGCCGCATATCAATTGTATTAGCGCTTATACAATTATCAACCCTTAAAATGCCGTTGGGCAGGGGTATATCTGCAAGTTTTAACTGAACAGCCGTATCGGTTTCCAGCACGGCATTACGGTAATAAATACCATTATCAAATTTTATAAAATCATATAACCGCAACGGCTTCCATTCATTGTTCTTATTTTTAAAGATATAATTCATTGCTACCACGCCCTGCACGCTGTCTGCCTGCCAGGGAAAAGCACTGTTATAGGAAAGCCGGTTATAATTTTCGCTGGCCCGGAAAGGTTCGCCGGCATCAATAGCTTTTACTTTGCACCAGGCACGAATTTCAGATGCGCCAATGTTTGGATAATCGGTAATAAGTATATGCGAGCTATCGCAGAATAAATTATAAACGCTGTCTTTTTTAAATGCGGTATCCCATAAGCCATCGTTCTCTTTTGCGTTCCAGAAAGGGTTACCGGCAGGCACAAGCAAACCCAGAAAAGCCTTGCCCATCCAGAAAGCGCTGCCACGGCAACTGTAAGGCTGAACGGCAGGTTCAAACGCGCCATAAAAACCAAGCGTGGGCACTTCATCTTTTATAAAGTCAGGGTTTTGCAAAAACTGCAGTAATACACCGGAACTTATCCTGCGCATCCATCCGTAATTAATGTTTGCATCGTTTTCAAAACCCATTAAAGGAAATGGTATAATGGCGCCCATACGGTAACTCATGCTTCTGCCCCATAAAATCATGTTGCCGTCTTTGCTGAACATGCGCGCATATACATCTTTCAACGGCTTAAAGTTTTCTTTAAATTTTGCAGCATATTCCGGGTAATAGGTATTGCCAAAAAATTCAGACCAAACCGTGCCATACATCTGAAACGCCCACATGCTGTAATAATCATAAGCGGGGTTATCGTTATACCAGCCATCGCCGCGATAATGGGCCAGCGATTTATCCAGGTATTCAACCAGCAGTTTTTCATTTACGGCATAGCCCTGCGATTTAAAAAAGCTAAGCACAAAAATGTTGAAGAATTTCCAGTTGGATGGCACCGTTGGCCCATCGCCATAGCTTAACATGGTTGCCGCCAGCGCATCTTTTATTTGTTGCGGAAGCGGCTTCCATAAAATTTCAGGTATTGAAAAAAGGGAAAGCGATAATGCGCCAAATTCAACCAGGTTTTGATGCGGCCCACCGTTTGGTGCACGGTGTTGTATAAAAGTGGCATCGGTTGAATCAACCAGTTTTGAAATATGGTAACGGTAATAATCTGCCACCTTTATATTGTTTATTACAAGCGTTGAATCTTCCCTTAATAAAGGCGCAGCCATAAATAAGGTTCTGCATAAACCTTCCAGTTTTTCAGTTGGCGCCTGGGCATTTGACCTGGGATAACTCTTGCCGGGCTGTTTTGGAAACTGCATGGGGTCTTTCATATTATGCACATAATGAAATGCGCCCTGCAATAAATATAAAGCGGCATCTTTCCAGTGCTGCCGCGTCATGCCCGTATAAGGGCTTAATGTATAATCAGGGTTTGCAACTTTAAATATTTTATGCCCATTATGCCGCAAAACAAAAGCGGTATCACCGCCATATTGCGCATTGGCAAACAAAGTTGTAAACAAGCATAAAAAAGAAAAGAAAGCCCTTGAAATATTATTCATTATATGGTTATAAAAAACTGAAATAATATGGTTCAAACAACCTGTTTATATTAAACAATGCAAACGCTGTATAACCCGCACGGCGCTGCAAGCAGGGCAATTCAAATTTTTGTTCCTTGCATAATTTTCCATCCGGCAGGGCGCCAACCATAGCTGGTTTTAAATTGCACCCTACAAGTGTACAGGATAATTATATTTGAAGAAAGGAATGAAGCCTGTTTATTTACGAAAACGTTGTAGAAAAGCTTATTGCCTTTTATTGGCAACTATTTTTTCTGATAAACCCTTACATAATCCACTTCGAATGTTTTGGGAAATGTTGTTTGTAATGGGTCGCCGCCATTCAATCCGCCAATGGCAAAATCAAACAGCATGTATTGCGGCTGCGTGAATGGGTTAAAGCCGCTGCCGTCTTTATTCACGAGGGAATCAAGCGGCACTTTAATCATTAATACATCATCCACATACAAAGCAATGGCAGATGAATCCCAATCCATGCGCCATACATGAAACTGTGACGCCCACACAGTATCAACAGGTTTCTTCCTGCTATACCAATACGCCTTATACGGTATTGATGTACCGATAGCAATGTTGGCCAAAAGGCTG
>NZ_JASGEX010000094.1:0-5050 GCF_047606085.1 Parafilimonas sp. | reverse complement strand
CGCCTGCGGGGTTGAATGAAGCAGATTAAAGCAGGTATCTTTCATTAAACTCAACACCATTCTCTATAAGCAATCTCCTGAATTCATCATAGAATGTTTTCTTTTTGATGGTGCTGCTTTTGGTTTTTGATATAATTGATAATGACATCTTTTTCTTTTATCGAATAGGTGAAAGCGCCATAATTGTCCTGCCATCCTTTAAAACCCGGAAATAAACCGCTGCTTTTTATTCAGCCATTGCTGGCTATTTTTATGTCTTTAATATAGTCAGCAAGTGATGTTGATGGGTGAAGGCCTGAAAAAAATGAATATGGTCTTCTGTTCCGTTATGTTTGATTTTCATTCGTGCATATTTGTTTTTCAGTTGTCTCATGGAACCTCGCCATGTACATTCCCCTCCCGAAGCTGGTTCGGGACAGGCTGTGTGAGAAAAATTATCATGCTCGGTTTCATTGGTTATAAAACTTGCTATTTAAACCTGTAATTTCTTTAGCCCGCCCCTGTATTCCCTCCGCAACGCGGAGGGTTATTTACATGCCGGCCCTCCGGGCTAAAATAAAACGATCCGGCACCTCAAATTATTAATTAGCCGGGGATTTATTTGGGTGATTAAAAAACTGCATGCCTGTGTTATATTTTGCCCGGCATCTACGACAACATAATAAAAAAACTCATCAGCCATATTCAATAAAATATCTACATTTATAGCACTAACCTTCTCCATAATTTAAAGCCTGTGCCGCTGAAATGAATTTATGTTTAATAATCTAACCAGTAATAAAACACCAGCTTTAGCAAACAATAGCAACAGAAAGCTTTTGTTTCAGCGCCTTCATTAAATATGCCTTAACACAAGAAACAATACTTTGAAAACAGATTATTCCAATATTATCGCTTCTGTAAATTTTCTTGCCAGCCTGCTGCAGCAGCGGCTTGATATTTTTTTTGGAAAAACAGAATCTGCAGCAACCAGCTTTCCATCCCTGTCACTGTATAATGATAACTCTTTATTCTATCAGTTGTTTGAACGTAAAGACGTTACAACTGAAGAGAAAGTAATTTTTTTAACTGCATTGATGCCGCATGTGCAGCCAAATTTTTATGATAACATCATTCAGCCGTATTTGCCACAGGGCGGCGATTTTGCCGAAATAGGAGGGGTGAAGGGCGCCAGCCAGCGCAGCATGCTCCCCACAGGCGAAACCGTTCAGTTTATTCTGGCAGGCAATAACATAGAAAAAAGATTAGGGATTCAACAGCAGCTTCTGGATAACAGCAGCCTTATAAAAGAAGGCATCATTCAACTGGAAAAGGTAAAAGAAGGCGAGCCTTTAATGAGTGGTAAAATTATGCTGGGCGAAGAATATATAAACGCATTTATTAACGGTGCGGATACTGAAATAAAGTTCGGGCCCGATTTTCCGGCAAAAAGAATTACCACAAAAATGCAGTGGGAAGATGCTGTTTTAAACCATACAACTTTCAGCCAGATAAACGATATTATGATCTGGATGCAGCATAATGAAAAATTGCTGGAAGATGAAGTGATGAAAAGGAAGATAAAACCGGGTTACCGCGTTTTGTTTTACGGCCCGTCAGGCACCGGAAAAACACTTACCGCTACTTTACTGGGCAATCATTTTAACAGGGATGTTTACCGGATTGACCTTTCGCAGGTGGTGTCAAAATATATCGGTGAAACGGAAAAAAACCTTGAAAAAGTTTTTTCAAAGGCAGAGCATAAGAACTGGATATTATTCTTTGACGAAGCGGATGCTTTGTTCGGCAAAAGAACGAGCGTGCAAAATTCACACGACCGTTATGCCAACCAGGAAGTAAGTTATTTATTGCAGCGCATAGAAGATTTCCCCGGCTTGCTCATCCTGGCCAGTAATTTTAAGAATAATATTGACAGCGCTTTTGTGCGCCGTTTTCATACCACCATTTATTTTCCCATGCCTGATAATAAAGAAAGGCTCCTGCTCTGGGAAAAATCAATGCCGGAGAGTATAAAAATTGATCCCGAATTTGAGTTAACTGATATTGCCGGTAAATATGAGCTGACGGGCGCTGGCATTTTAAATGTAATGCATTATGCCATGCTTAAAACAATAGCGGCCAACGATGCATTCATCAGGCAAAAAAACATTGTTGAAGGTATTAAAAGGGAATTGCGTAAAACAGAGCGAACGGTTGCTTAAAGCAATTACACAGTAAGGCCAATGTCATTAGCTTAAGAAAACACGGGCGCATTTCAATTTTTCGCTTCATACATCTTTCCGATCGGTGAGATAGCATAGCCGTCAACTTAAGAAACACGAGTCGTAAAAGACCCCGAATGGGGCCTCATCTGAATAGCCATCGGTTGTGCCGATGGACAAATTGAACTATTTTGACATTGAATCCGTCGTGCGGATTCAACAAAAATTTCGACATTTTGCCGTGCGTTCCACCCACGGCTATTTAAACCTGCCTGCTGCAGGCATTGTTCAAACTCTCCGGGTTTAAGCTGACGGTAATAGTGAGACCCCGACTGGTAACGGGCTCTACAGATGGGTGTCGCCACCCGCCTGCAAAAGGTTGAAATGCGCCCGTTTTTTACATTATTAATATTCATTAAAAGATAGACATGCTTTAGATTTTTTAGTTAATAATTAACACATATTTTCGTGCTGCTTCATTCAATTCAATTTTCTAACTATGAAAAAACATCTAAGTTATTTACTTGTAATTATTTTTTACTTCGTTCTCTATTCTTGTAAAAAACAGGAAACTTCGAGACAACTATTAAATCAGGAATACAGCAACGCACTTGTTTCAAATGTGCAAAAATCTTTACAAAATAAAATGGATGCGACACAGTATTCTAATCTCGACTGGGCAAATGCATCAATTCAATCTCTGGATGCAGCACATCCTGACAATTTAATAAGAGTACAAGATAAAACGAATTCACAAAAAGCATTGTACTATTCAGTAATTGATCACGTGGAAAATTTTTACTTGGTTACAATTAATTTGCCCGAAAAAGTTACATCTTTTAAAGATATTAATGGCAATATTGAGATTAGATCAGTTGATAATATTCTTCTTAAAAAACTATTCGTACAAAATAATAAGGTAATTTATATTCAGGGATATACTAATGGTCACGTAAATGATAATAATATTTCCAAACTTTCTGATACAAGTAACAATGAGAGCGGAATTACACTACCACCTGTAGTAGTTTACTGTTATGTAAACTCAGATTCTAACATTCAATACTATAGTTTATTATATACGTATGGAGGCGGCGATATTGTTTATTTTACTCCTTCTACCCCTGGAGGATATGGCAGTGGCGGCAGCTACAGTTCCCCGTATTGGGATAAATATGCACCGGCAGGCAGCGGATCTACTATTGTAAATCCATTTGTTGATAAAAATCCAAATTATAACAATACGAACTTAGTTCCTACAATAACAAAATACCCTGACAGTCATACACTTTGGAACGTTACTGATAACAAGACATTTATATATTTTAATATGAAATTCACATTTCAATTAGATAAAAATTATAAATTGATACCTAATACAGTTGGTGTTATGGTAAATGGACTTTCTATTGGAACTTATTCAATGGCCCCTGTACAGGTTCCCGAGCCTAAATATGGCAGTAACTATTTATCTTTTATGATTCAGGGTAGTTGGGTTTGGAGTAATTCTGTAAATCTTAGCATGAATTTACCACTGATTGTAAATATAAATAATTTCAAATCCGCAGCACCCACAATAAATGTAAGCTATGGAATAGCATACTAATTAATGATTATGAAAAAAATATTTTTTTCACTGGTACTGTTTATATCGTCATGTGTGACACCGAACCTCAAAACTTTAGAAGAGCAAAAAAAATTCTTTGTTGACGATTTTATCGAGAAAGACTCCGAATTTTCAAAACAGGCACGTGAAAGCGGATTCTTAGTAAAGCTAAAAAACGCATCCTCCTCTGATTCGTTACGATATTATTTACGTCAATTCTATTCTTATCATGATAGTATCACATATAATGACAGTATCAAAAACTTGAAAAAATGAGTTAGTTGTTGACAGGTTTTCAATAAGGGGTTGCGTTGTAAAGGATTGATAACTTTTGAAAGGTTGTTACCCTCTGTCTTACAGCAAGCGGTGGTTCTACTATTGTAAATTCATTTGTGAACAAAAACCCGAACTACCAGAATACTAAATTTACTTCCGCAATAATAAAATTTTCTGATCATAGTGTTAGACCCGGCTTATTAAATTTATTTTCTATGAGGAAATTATTAATCATTTGCTTTTTCATTATAGGCTATTCTTGTGTGTTGCCTCCCCAGTCAAGCCTGGAAGAAATAAAAAAATTTTACATTGATGATTTTATAGTTCAGGATTCTACCGGGCTTTTAAAACGAGCGCAGGAAAGCGGTTTACTTGAAAAATTAAAAAATGCGCCTTCAAGAGATTCGTTTGGTTATTATTGGAAGCAATTCCGACAATACAATGATAGTGTAGCAAATCATGATGATAGCGTGGCAAATCACAAAAAATAATAAGAAATAAAGCAATTAAGGCGGGTTGTTTTTCCGGAAAATATTTTCTACGGCATTCGCCGTTATCTCTTGTAAAAACAATTATATATTAATAAAAAAATGAAAAGACTTCTACTTTTTTTGTTGATGGCAATGCAAATAACCGGTTTAAGTTGCAAGAAAGACAATAGCCAAAGTCAAACAGATACCGCAAGAGGTTTCACTATCTACTTTGACAAGAAGGAGTACATTGGACTTGATAGCGCAAACATACAAACCGGCGTTGCTCAATATAAAGGGGTTTCGCTCAGGGCAGACGCATTAAAATTTTAAAGGCATAAAAAGAAGCGTAGCTTCGAAAAAATATTGTAAAAACGGGTTTCAACCCGTTTGAAACTATCAAAATGTTGTTGAGAGCCATCGGCTCGTTACATTATGCACCGTGCCGATGGCACTTATTTCTATGGAAACTCATCTATAACCGTGCTAAAGCACGG
>NZ_JASGEX010000093.1:0-16055 GCF_047606085.1 Parafilimonas sp. | reverse complement strand
CGCTTTTTGCATCTTGCTGATATAGCTGGCTGCATTTTTCACCAGTGTTTGCCGGTGACGATAATATTGCCTGACTTGTTCGGTAAACAAATCCGGTATAAGGCTGCCCTCCGGCATGCCCATTGTAACACCGTTTAAATATTTATTATTTTTATAAGTACTTTTATCCCCTCAGTAAACCAGCCTTCTGAATGAGTGATAAACAAAATGCTAACAAACTGTCATTAATATGCTGCTTCTTTTTGCTTGTATTGGTTTTAAACGCAACCGCCCAGGCGCCCGTTTTGCTTGTTACCAATAATTTCAATCAGCAATCTGTTTTGTATAATACTGACAGTTTTGCGCATACGGCATGGAAGCCGGTGCTTTATACAGATTCAATATACCAGAAAAGCAATCGCACCTGGTTGTACCGTAAATTTTTTGAAGAGCATTTGTTACAGGTGCAGCAGCCTGATTTTAATATTTTCGGCGATGCGGTCTTTGATGAATTTGCAGGCGCAACACAGCGTAAAATACCCACTTCGGTAACCAGTTCTGATAAATCCGGCTTTATTTATACCAACACAAGGGGTTTTGCATTAAATGGAAATGTGGGCAATAAATTTTATTTTCAAACCGAGCTGTATGAAAACCAGGCCAGTTTTCCCGGCTATGTTGACAGCTTCATAAGAAAATACCGTGTAGTGCCTTTTGAAAACCGCTATAAAGGATTTAAAAATAAAGGATTTGATTTCAGTTATTCATCAGCAAGGCTCATTTATACACCCAATCGGCATTTTTTGTTTGACCTTGGATATGGAACAAATTTTATAGGAGATGGCTACCGCTCTTTACTGCTCAGTGATTATAATACCAGCTACCCGTATTTCAAAACGGCATTAACCTTTGGCGATTTTGAATATACTGTAATGTATTCGGAATATATGGCCGACAGGGATGGCAGCATTTATGCAGCCGGCTACCCACGAAAATGGGGACAAACTTATTTGCTTGACTGGCATGCCACCAGGAACTTAAACATCGGCATTTTTAACGCAGTAATTTCTTCCATGGAAAATGCGGAACGCGAAACCAGGTTCGGCCTCACACATTTGAGCCCCATCATTTTTGCACATGCATCCAAATCTCCTTCCGGCTTAAAGAATAATGATATTTACGGCCTGAATGTAAAGTATGCAATCGCGCCGGCTGTTACGGCTTACGGCCAGTTTATGCTTGATAAAAGCGGCAGCGCCGGCTGGGAAAAAAGAAATGGCTTTCAGGTGGGCGTTCGTGCAGGTAACCTGCTGAAAGTGGATGGGCTGAATGCGCAGCTTGAGTTTAATACAGTGCGCCCATACAGCTATGCTTCTGACACCATTACAACTGCATACGTTCACAATAACCAAACACTGGCTCACCCGCTGGGCGCTAATTTTAAAGAAGGGCTGCTGGTAGCCGATTACACGTATAAAAGATGGTGGGCAAGGCTTGAAACCATCGTTGCCCGTTATGGCAATGACTCTTCCACCTCAGCTAATTATGGCCGCGATATATTTAAACAGCTTTATACGCATACGGTAACCGATGAGGCTAAAACCGGCCAGGGTTTGCATACAAAACTTTTTTATGGCGATGTAAGGCTGGCCTATATTTTAAACAAAAAAACGAACCTGAGATTGGAGACCGGCGCAGTTTACAGGAAGGAAACCAATAGCTTAAAGGATTACAAAGACCTGTATTTTTATTTTGGCGTTCGTTTTACTTTCCGCAAGCTTATTTATGATTTTTAAATACAATGCTTTGAAAAAACTACGGTATTTGTCAATATGCGCTCTTGCTTTTGTAAGCACCGGCAGCATATTGCATGCACAGCAAATACCTTTGGATCAAAACGTTCAAAACAGGCTAAGTGAATTATTGATTGATGCAGACTCTGCCGTTTTTACCGGCTTCAGGTCTCAGAACTGGCTGGAGCTTGACCAGTTAAATATTATACATAAATCAACCCTGCAGGACAGTGTTTTTGGCCTTGGCTCAGCTTTAAAAGGAGATTTGCTGCATACAAACATGGTAAGAGCTGCTGGCAAAAACAGTGTATTTACGCTCGACCCGTATCTGGATGCCGGCCTGGGTAAATCAAATGAAAAAGGAGGCGTGCTCGAAAATTTTTCCGCCGGTGTAAATATGCAGGCTGCATTCCATAAAAAACTGTCGCTCAACCTTGGGATAATTACCAATCTGAATGAATATCCGGCATATTTAGACAGCATCATTCTTGCAAAATATAACCGGCTCAATACCGCATCCGGCAGGTACATCATCCCGGGAGAAAATTCAGCCAAACTGGTAAAGGGAAACCGGTTTGCTTATACGAATTTTAATTTCAATATAACTTATACGCCCAATAAATACCTTTTAATAGCCGGGGGTTATGGCAAAAATTTTATCGGCGATGGGTACCGGAGTTTGCTGCTTTCCGACAATGCGAACAACTATCCTTATGTGCGTTTGCAGGCGCGGTTATGGAAGCTTACTTACAATGTTTTATATAATCATTATACCAATAATTTCTGGTATGAGGTGGATGGAAAGCCGCAGCCTAAATACAGCACCATACATTACCTTGGCTTTAATACAAAAAAACTGCAGGTAGGTTTGTTTGATGAGGTTACCTGGCTTGCAAAGGACACCAATTTCCACAGGGGATTTGATGTGCAATACCTTAACCCCATCATTTTTATGCGCCCGGTTGAATTTACTTTAGGCTCTCCGGATAATGCAATGGTTGGCTTCAATGCAAAATATAAGATCTATAAAAAAGGGTTTGTGTATGGCCAGGCGGCTTTGGATGATATTTATTTAAAAAAATCGCTGGATGCACATTCCCAGTTCTATGGCAATAAATATGCTTTTCAGTTAGGTATATGGAATAAGGATATTTTTAATGTGCAGGGCTTATCGCACCGCTTTGAATGGAACAGTGTAAGGCCTTATGTTTACGGCCATGGCGTGGGCGATAACATCAGCTTAAATTACACGCATTTTTACCAGTCGCTTACCACACCGCTTGCCGCCAATTACAACGAGGTTATTTCGCTGTTTAACTATGCCAGTAAGCGCTGGTACGGCTCGCTTGAAAATTTATATGCAGTGCGTGGCGAAAACCGGGGCGTTTCCTATAACAATGGTGAAGACTTGTGGGGCGGTGAAGAAGGCATACCTGAATATGGCACCAAAACCGGCCAGGGCATAAAAACAAAATATTCCTATAACCAGCTTATTGCGGGATATATTATAAATCCGGCAAACAGGCTGGGCGTTCAGGCAAGCATTGCTTACCGCAGCAGGAAGTCTTCTATTGTAAGCCAGTCTGAATTATATTTTTCTTTTGGTATTAAAACCAGTCTTTACAATCTTTACCATGATTTCTAATTACTGTTACAGCTAATGCATTTTAATTTTTCTTACGATAAAAAAAGGGTGCTCCAGGCGCTGCGCTATCATTTTATCGCGCAGCCTGAAATAAAAATATTGTTTGTTGTTATCCTGCTTTTCGACATTATTTCGGGAATATTGTATTTTTTAGGGAAAATACACCCGCAGCCATTTTTACTGGGCGCTTTTATCTGGTTCTTCTTCCTGGTTTCTTTCTGGTATTTAATGCCGGGCTTTGTATATAAACGTTCGCCTACTTTCAGGGAGCGGTTCACCATTTATTTTCAGCCGGCGTACATAGCATTGGAAGACGATAAAGGCAGGGTGGAATGGGAATGGAGCAGGTTTATGAATTATTTTGAAACGCCTTACTTCTTTCACTTGTATTTTTCGCCCAAGTCTTTTTTTCTCGTTCCAAAAAATGGCCTTCCGATTGAAGATGTTTCAAGTGTCCGTTCCTTATTAAAAGATAACATCAATAAATCTTCAGGATAAATACTGGCAATTTTATCAGGCCATCATAAATTCCTGTAAGAGCATGGGGATAACGTGCAATAAAAAAAATTAAGCCTTCCCTTTGCAACTGCATCACGCCGGGTATTTTGAATACTGATGTTTATAGGCCGTCGCTAAAAAAAAAAATCAAACCTAATTCCTACTTGTTTGGTAGGAATTAAAAAATCTTCTAATATTGCATTCTTGTCTTTAGCATCGTTTACACATATAATTGAAAGATAATCATGAAAATTTTTCGAATGCGTACAGTTTGCTTCTTCTGTTGTTGCCACAGGTAAAAATTTTAAAGACTGCAGTTTGGCAGTCCTGATTGCTTGGTTCAAATAAATTCATTATAAAGTTAAAAACCATATACACTTGAATAAATTAAAGCGGCGGCTTTGCCCTTTAAGGGCATATAAATAATACGCACAAAAAAGCCGGGACTGTTGGAAGCTGTCCCGGCCGTAATACAAAACATAAGAATTCTCATCACAGAATAACTCCCGGATAAACCGGAAGAGCTGCCTTATTATTTCATATCAATATAAAATTAATGAAAAAATTTTCACTTATACTAACTGTATGGTTAAGTTTTTCTTCCATTGCCCATTTATACGCACAGGTCAATTCTCAAATCAATTCACTTTTAGATGGTGTTATAATAGACAGTGCAACACAAGCTCCTTTACAAGGGGCAGTGGTTAACATTAAAGGCACCAAGCATAATGTTATTACAGATAAAAACGGAACATTTAATTTTAAAACAGGCCAGAAATTCCCTTATACACTGGTTATTAGTTATGCCGGATATATAAGCCGGGAGCTTGAAGTGGATGGCAGCCCGGTTAAAATATTTTTGAAAGAAAGTGCCGGCCAGCTAAATGATGTAATTATTACAGGGTACAGCACACAACAACGCAGGTATGTTGCCAGTTCAATTACCAGCGTTAGCGGCAACGTTGTGCAAAACCAAACGGCAGCGGGCTTTAACCAGCTTTTGCAAGGCAAGGCTGCCGGCGTGCAGGTTATAGCAAACAATGGCGTTCCCGGCGGCGGCATTACTTTCAGGATAAGGGGCAATAATTCCATCAATGCTTCTGTAGAGCCGTTATATATTGTAGATGGAGTTTTCCTCAGCAATACAGACCCCGTATCCACTTTTGGTAATCAGTCAGGCTCTAACCCTCTTGCAACAATTAATGCAAGCGATATTGAAAGCATAACCGTATTAAAAGATGCCAACGCCACTGCCATTTACGGTTCGTTAGGTGCCAACGGTGTTGTAATTATAACCACAAAACGCGGCAGGGACAATGCACCGGCCCAAATAAATTTTGATGCCTGGCATGGTTTTTCAACCGCTGTAAAAAAATTTGTGGTAACCAACGGGCCGGAAACAGCATTGCTTAAAAATGAAGCAAAAATTAATACAGCTTTGGATAATGGGCAAGACACTACTAATCTTTCCGGTCTTATTGCCGACCCTGAATCGCAGCCCACCTATGACAGGATAAGCGATATTTTCCGAACTGCCTTATCTGAAAATTACAACCTGTCTGCACAGGGAGGAGCGGCATCCAGCGATTATTATGTTGCTTTAGGTTATCTTAATCAACAGTCTGTTGTGAAGCCTTCCAATTATGTCCGGTATTCTGCCAGGTTAAATTATGATAACAATATAACCGCTAAACTAAAGGTGGGTACAAGCATCAATATTTCCCGTTCGGATAGAAAATTAAGCGGCAGCGATAACAATCCGAAAGGCGTTATTAATTCCGCATTGTTTGTGCCTTCTTACCAGCCTATTTATAATGACGACGGTACTTATGCACGGTATGGCAGCTTTGACAATCACATTGCTTTAATCAAAAACCTTAATGACAAAAGCGTTGAATGGAGAACCATCGGAAACTTATTTGCCGAGTATTCATTTACGCCCGCTTTAAAGTTAAGAAGCAGTTGGAGCATTGATAATATAGGCGAGACGGAAAATAATTACAGCAACACCAATATCAGCGCGGGCATTTCAACAAACGGGTCAGCCTCAGCATCCAATGACCAGAATACGGTTTATACAAATGAGCAGGTGCTTACTTATATAAAAAATTTTGGCGAGGGAAATAAGAATAATATTAATGCGCTGGTGGGCAATACTTTAAACACGGTAAAAACGCAGTCAGTAAGCGCCAGCGGAACGGGCTTTGCAACCAATAATATTACTTCTATCAGCTCTGCAGCCACCACGTCGGGTTCTGCATCTTCTTCCACCGCAAAGCTGGTGTCATTTTTCGGAAAAGCAAGCTATGCTTATGATGGCAAATACATTGTAGATGCCAGCATTCGTGCAGATGGTTCTTCCAAATTCGGCAAAAACAAACAATGGGGTTATTTTCCTTCCGGCGGTATTGCATGGCGTGCGGGCCAGGAATCTTTTATAAAAGACCTGCATATTTTTGATGATTTAAAATTCAGGGGAAGCATCGGTTTGTCCGGCAATCAAAACGGCATTGGCGCTTACGCCGCATTAGGGCTCTGGTCTTCCGGCACCAATTATCTTGAAGAAGCAGGTACCGCTCCTTCACAACTGGCCAATCCTGATTTAACCTGGGAAACTACCCGGCAATTGGATGTGGGAACAGAGTTTGCCATACTGAAAAACAAGTTAACGGTAAGCTTTGATTATTATAACAAATACACGTACAATTTGCTCCTCGACGTTCCTGTACCCTCCCGTTCAGGGTTTACCAGCTATTTACAGAACTATGGCGCAGTACGCAATAAAGGATTTGAATTATCTGTTCATTCTGAGAACATTAACACGAAGGATTTCAATTGGTCAACGGATTTTAATATTTCCTGGAACAAAAACCGTATTGAGAAACTTTCTTCTGATATAACACAGGGCGCTTCCGGCAGAAATATTTCCATACTCAGCAAGGGATATGCAGTAAATTCTTTTTACCTGTATAAACAATTATATGTGGATTCACAAACCGGTAATGCTGTTTATGAAGATATAAATCAAGACGGTAAAATTACTTCGGCAGACCGCCATATTGTGGGCAATGCCCTGCCGCATTATTCAGGTGGATTAACCAACACGCTCACGTACAAAAATTTTGATTTTAATTTCTTCTTCTATTTCCAGCAGGGCAACAAGATTATGAACATGAACGACTTCTTTCTTGTTCATGGCGGCACACAGGCAAATATAGGTTTTGTGCCAAGGCAGCTTAAGCGCTGGCAGAAAGCAGGCGATGTAACTGATATACCCCACCTAACCACTTATTCAGGTGATGCGGATGAAAATGGCGGAGCCGCAAATAATTACGGCGGCAATGTAGCCAGCCTGAGTTCACGCTACCTGGAAGACGGCTCTTTTATCAGGTTAAAAAATATTTCGCTGGGTTATTCCCTGCCGTTTAAAGAAGGTAGAAGCGTTTTTACAAAAGTGCGTATATATGTTCAGGCAACTAACTTGGTTACATTCACTAACTACGGCGGCCTTGACCCCGAAGTAAATTCACAAAGCTCCAGCCAGAGCACTACCGGTTACGATTGGGCAACTGTTCCGCAGGCCAAGACATTTCAGGTGGGAGTGAATGTGACCTTTTAATTTTTAAATCAAAATAATTATGAAACGAATATACATATACGGTGTTTTGACGGCAGCCATCAGCATGGCTTCCTGCAAAAAATATCTTGATGAAAAACCTAATAACTCCATTGCATCAGAAGATGCAATTGTTGACGCCGGCACTGCAAATGCGGCCATCACAGGGGCTTACGATAAGGTGCAGAATTATTACGCCAATTATACAACACTGGGCACCATGCCGGCAGACAATGTTGTTTTCAACGGTACTTTAAGCCAATACCTGCAATTAGACCAAAATGCCATTCCTACAGACAATGTAATTACGGTTGCCGTGTATGAGGGAATTTATCAGGCTATCAATTCAGCCAACAGCATTATTGCTTATGTACCAGATGTAAGCGATCCTTCACTATCAGACGACGACAAGAATACGATAGTCGGCGAGGCTTATTTTATAAGAGCCTTAGGCTATTTCGATTTGGCCAGGGGCTGGGGTGGTGTGCAACTGCAATTGCAACCGACAACTGATTTAACCGCCCTGACAGGCATTAAAAGAAGCACGCTGGATGAAACCTACGACCAGGTGGAAGCCGACTTAAAACAGGCCGAAAGCCTGCTGGCAGACGATGCATCTACCAGAGACCGTGCCCAAAAAAGCACGGCGATTGCTTTGCTGGCAAGGCTGGCTTTGTACAGGGAGCAATGGGCCGATGCAGAAAGCTATGCATCAGAGGTAATAGCCAATACCAAATATACTTTGGTAAAACCATATAATACATTTTTTACCTCCCCTTTCTTAAGTGATGAATCTGTTTTTGAATTAACTTTTTCATCAAATGATAAAAACAGTTACTGGAACTTGTGGTACCCCAGTTCTTATGGCGGGCAATATACGTTAAAGCCTTCCGATTCAATTGTTGCCAAATTAAATGATGCATCCATCGGCGGCACACGCAACAGCCTGATAGCAGGCAGCGGCAGCAATGTATATGGCGTGCTCTATAACACCGTTTCATCCAGCACCGATCCGTTATATGTAATACGCATTGCCGAACTGTATTTAATAAGAGCAGAGGCCCGTGCACAGCAGAATAAACTGGAAGGCGCTTTAAGCGATTTAAATACCATTCGTGCCCGTGCCGATGTTGCACCGTCAACAGCAACAACACAGGCTGCTGTTCTTAAAGCCATAGAAGATGAAAACAGTGTTGAATTTGCTTTTGAAGCGCACCGCTGGTTTGACTTGGTACGCACAGAACGGGCGGGTGAAGTATTGGGTATAACCAATGAGGATTACTGGTTGTTTCCCATTCCTTTATCCGATGTGCAGTCTGACCCTGATGTTACCCAAAATCCCGGATATTGAGCGTCACGAATAAATGATGATTTCAAATTAGTTCTTAGAATTTATTATTTATGCTATGTAGATGATGATAGCAGGCCCATCGGTAAAATGAAAGAGTTTATGCACATTTTAAATGTAAAGCTCGAAGCATGGGCAAGACGAAAACACAAGAAACTTCGAACAGGAGGTATGAAGACCGTCAGATCTTCATCAGATCTCAGTGCGCAGACCCAAAATGTTTGCACATTGGGAACTATTGAACTCGAAGCCAACGGTTGGAAAATCGGAGCGGTATAACGGGAGACTGTTACGTACCGTTCTCACAGAATCTCAGGCTGCAATGCCTGGGTTTACTTACTGATACACTTTTCAAAAAATTAAAAATAAGCTTTGCAATGAAAACAAAACATACAGTAATTAAATTATTCCCGCTGCTGATATTCTTCTGGGCACAACATGTAAATGCCCAAAACAGCTATTATTTTCCCAATGCAAAAAATCTTGATAACAGTATCCCAACGCCGGAACAGTTTCTGGGCTATCCCATTGGTTCGTTTTTTACGCGGCATGATGAAGTAGTTGCCTACTTCAAACAACTTGCAGCGGTTAGCAACCGGGTGCATGTGCAGGTAATTGGTAAAACCAATGAAAACAGGGAGCAAATTATTGCTACTGTTACATCGCCGGAAAATTATAACCGGCTTGAACAAATACGGCAGGAACATCTTAACCAGGTTGATCCTTCCAAACCGGTGCTTGGCAACAGTTCGCCCATAGTTATATTGCTGGGCTACGGCGTACATGGCAATGAAACTTCAAGCACCGAAGCAAGCCTGCTGGCAGGTTATTATCTTGCAGCCAGCCAGGATGCTGAAACGCTCAGATGGCTAAAGGAAGCCGTTATCTTCATTGATCCTTCGCTTAATCCTGATGGCCGTGACAGGGCTGCGAACTGGTTTAACGCTTACCACAGCGAGCCGCCAGTGGCTGACCCGCTGGATAAAGAACATGTGGAACAATGGCCTGCCGGAAGAACAAACCATTACTTTACCGATCTTAACCGTGACTGGCTGAGTTTGGTACAGGTTGAAAGCAGGAACAGGATAGAATTTTTTCATCAATGGTATCCTAATGTGCAAATAGATTTTCATGAGCAAGGCGCAAATGCAACGTATTATTTTGAGCCATCACCTGCCAGGCACTATAGCCCGGTTATCCCGAAATTTTTGTATGATGAAGTAATCGCGCTTTCAAAATATAATGCACAGGCATTAGACGGCATAGGATCTTTATATTTTACCAAAGAAGGTTACGATAACCTTTCGCCTATTTATGGTTCTACCTATCCCAAATTTTACGGAGCAATTGCGGCAACTTATGAACAGGCAAGTTCAAGGGGCATTCAGCAGGAATCAAGCAATGGCCTGCTCACTTTTCAGTTTACCATACGCAATCATCTCACCACCAGTTTCAGCACTATCCGTGGTGCTGTTGCAGAAAAAGCTAACTTCTTCAAAGCGCAAAAAGATTTCTTCAAATATGCGCTTAATGAAGGCCGGAAAGATGTAACAAAAGCATTCGTGTTTGGAGACAGCAGCGATGTAACCCTTACGCAGAATTTCCTGTCACTTTTATTACAGCACCACGTGCAGGTGTATGAACTGAACGGTAACCTTACTGTGGGCGCAACAACGTTTACAAAGGGCAAAGCCTATATTGTTCCTTCAGCGCAGCCCAATTATCTTATTGTTCATTCTTTATTTGAAGATAATATCCTTGACGACAGCATTTATTACGATAATACAGCCTGGAACGTTATTGAAGCTTATGGTTTGAAGTTTGGCAAAATAACAGGCGCTTTTGCAAAAGGCAATGAAGTTACAGCGGCGTCAGTTGCTGAAGGCACAGTAGAAGGCGGCCTTTCCAACTACGCTTATATAGCAAGCTATACAGATTATAATGCCACCAGGGCGTTGTACAGCCTGCTTGATAAAAATATTCTTGTAAAAATTGCCAATAAACCTTTTGCAATAAATACGGCGGCTGGGAAAAGGCCTTACGGATATGGCACACTGGTAGTGCCGGTAGCCGGGCAAAGCATTTCAGCCGATTCGCTGTATAAAGCTTTACAGGAAGTAACAGCCAGTGCGCACATTAATTTTACAACCGTGGCCACGGGCTATAATATTGAAGGAATTGATTTGGGAAGCAGCAATATAGTTACCGTGCGCAAGCCTAAGGTGGCAATAGCATTTGGCCAGGGCATTACTTCTTCCGAAGCAGGCCAGGTATGGTTTTTATTAAGTCAGCAATTAAACCTGCCTGCCACCAAATTAGACCTTTCAAGTTTTCAACGTGCCTCGTTAAACAGGTATAATGTTATCGTTTTACCGGGAGGCAGTTACAATGCTTTTGATAAAGAAACGGTTGAAAAGCTAAAGACGTGGGTAAACGATGGCGGTACGCTTATTACATTTCAAACGGCCAGCGCATGGGCTATTCAGCAAAAAATAGTAGATGAAACATTAAAAGCCGCCGCGTTTGCAGGGAGGGGTGGAGAGTTGCAGCCATCAACGCAACAAGCATCTTCCCAACAAAATGCCGCCTTTCGGAACAGGCAGCAAAGCGGCCGGGAAGATACTGCTGCGGCCCCCGCTTCAGGGCAAAATGCAGACAAGCAGCAAAGTGCTGAGACAAGGCAGGATTTTGCCCGTAAAGAAGAAGTTGAAGGCGCGAAAAGAATAAATGGTGCGGTTTTCGTAAGCGACCTTGACACAACCAACCCGCTGGCTTACGGCATAACTTCAAGAAAACTATTCATCAATAAAAATGGCTCAACCATATTATGGCCCAGTAAGAACAGGTATGCCACAGTTGCCCAATACACTGATAAGCCCTTTGTAAATGGTTATGCACCTAAAGTAAGTATTTCAAGTGTGGCTAACTCGGCCGCCATTATTTCTGCCAATAGTGGCAGAGGTAATGTGGTGCTTTTTGCAGATGACCCAACTTATCGCGGCTATTGGCTGGGCACAAGCCGCCTGTTCTTAAATGCATTGTTTTTGCCTAATGATGTCGGCCGTTTTGGAGGCCAGCAATAGCTTATGGTATTAATAAACCGGCTATGCATTAATATAGCCGGTTTTATAAGGCCGGATGGCTCAGGTCTGCGAAACCTTTCATAGCGGTTCGATTCCGCTTCCGGCCTCTGAAAAAGAATAAATTCAGTTATATGAGTTGCGTATAATAATAAATGGATTAACTTGAAATAAGGCCGGGTGGCCGAGTGGCTAGGCTGGGGTCTGCAAAACCCTTTACAGCGGTTCGATTCCGCTCCCAGGCCTCTGAAATTAATTTTAAAATATCAAATATTATATTAAATGAAGCCGATAGCTATATTGTATGAGCATCCTGATTGGTTTAAGCCTTTGTTTGCAATGCTTGAAAAAAGAGGCATTGCATATATAACTTTTAACCCAACACAGCACCAGTTTGCCGTGGATGCTCCCAAACCGGAGTTTGACTTGTTCTTTAACCGCATGAGCCCGTCGGCATATTTACGGGATGGCATACAGGGCACTTTTTATACGCTTAATTATTTAAAGTATTTGGAATACAGGGGGATAAAGGTAATTAACGGCTACAAGGCTTTTACCTATGAAATTTCAAAAGCTTTGCAATTGCTGCTGCTGGAGCGCCTGGGGATAAAATATCCTAAAACAAGGATAGCGAACCATGTTTCTCAAATAGAAGCTGCTATTGAAGGCCTTCGTTTTCCTATCGTTATTAAAGCAAATATTGGCGGCAGCGGCGCAGGCATAGAAAAATTTAATTCTATTGATGAAGTAAGGCAGGCTGTAAAAAACAACCAGGTAGATTTTGGGATAGATCACACGGCTCTTGTACAGGAATTTATTCCGGCAAAAGGCGGTTATATAACACGGGTGGAAACACTGGGCGGCAAATACCTCTATGGCATAAGGGTTTACTTCACAGGCGAAAGTTTCAATTTATGTCCAGCAGATATTTGCCAAACCTCAACAGGCCATGAGCTCGTGCGCAATGCCTACGCGTTAGATGCGCCTAAAAACGGGTTAAAAGTAGAAGCCTTCACGCCTTCGGCGGAAGTAATTAAAAACATAGAAACCATCGTTCAGCAAAGCAGTATTGATGTTGGCGGCATTGAATATATAATAGATGAACGGGATAATGAAACTTACTATTATGATATAAATGCACTTTCAAATTTTGTGGCAGATGCAGTAAATGTTATAGGTTTTAATCCACATGAAAAACTGGCTGATTTTATTGAAGGCATTCTTGAAAAAAAATCTACCCAGGAAGCACTTCTTTTAAACTGAAATAATAACAGTAATATTTTATGCTGATAAATGTATGCCTGGAAATGGCTTTTTATTCATAAAAAATATACTTAAGAACATGCTATACGGTTACTGGATGCCGGTTTTTGGCGGCTGGCTGCGCAATGTTGAAGATGAACAAATGGAAGCCACCTGGCAGTACACAAAGCGGCTTGCCTTACGCAGTGAAAAACTGGGTTATGATCTTTCGCTGATTGCTGAATTATTTTTAAATGATATTAAGGGCGAAAATGCGCCTTCGCTGGATGCATGGTCAACCGCAGCGGCCCTGGCAGCCATTACACAAAAAATAGAATTGATGGTAGCTGTAAGGCCAACTTTTCACAACCCTGCATTGCTTGCAAAACAAGCTGCAAATATCGATCACATAAGCAATGGGCGCCTGTCTTTGAATGTTGTTTCTTCCTGGTGGAAAGATGAGGCTGAAAAGTACGGAATAGCTTTTGAACAACATGATAACCGCTATGCGAGAACGGCGGAATGGCTGAATGTAATAGATAATGTTTGGAAGAAAGATTATTACAGTTTTGAAGGAAGCTATTATAAAGTAAATGAAAACGTGTTACAACCGAAGCCACTATCCAAACCGCGCCCGAAAATATATGCCGGCGGTGAATCGGAAGCTGCAAAAGAACTTATCTCTTCTGCCTGCGATGGTTATGTAATGCATGGAGACGCTCCCGAAGTAATCGGTAAGAGAATTGCTGATATGAAACAGCGGCGTGAAAGAAAAGGATTGCCCCCGCTTATTTACGGGGTGGCAGCATATAGTATTATCCGCAATACGGAAAGGGAAGTAAGGAATGAAATTGAAAGAATAACCAATGTGAAAGAAGGCAGTTCAGGTTATAAAAATTATCAGCAATGGCTGTCGGGAACGCAACTCGAGCAGCAGGTTTCTTTGCAGGATTATTCAGTGTCCAACAGAGGCCTTAGGGCCGGGTTAACCGGAACGCCCTGGCAGGTGCAGGACCGTATTGAACAGTTTGCTTCCACAGGCGTGGATTTGTTTTTACTGCAAAGCAGCCCGCAATTAGAAGAAATGGAAAGATTCTCAGCGTACATTATACAACCGGAAATGCACGCATAAATAATACAGGCTGAGCATTGCAGTTAATCAATCTCCGGATAAAATAAGCCGTATGCAATTAAGGCAACTTCCCGTCGAGGCAACAATAGACAGCAAAAGATTTATAAAAGAATACCTGTTAACACAACAACCCGTTGTGGTTCGAAATTTCATTGATCCCTTTTGTCCTGCCATGACGAAATGGAATATTGAATATTTGAAAGAAAAAGCAGGCCACTTGCAGGTAAAGCTATATGGAAAGGAAAATGAATTTAACGATCATGTTTCTTCTCTCCCTGTAGGCAGTTGCAGTTTTTCGGATTACCTGGACATGATTACTACGGGGCCGACAGAACTTCGCCTGTTTCTTTTTAATCTTTTGCAGCAAATGCCTGATATGAAACAGGATATAATAATCAATGACCTTACAGACGGACGTATTGTAAAATGGCTGCCCTACCTGTTTTTTGGAGGTGCCGGTTCAAGTGTACGATATCATTACGACATAGATATGTCGCATGTATTGCTTACCCAACTGGAGGGAGAGAAAGAAGTATGGTTGTTTGCACCCGAACAATCTGTCTGGCTTTACCGGATACCTTTTAATTTTCACGGGCTGGTTAATCTTCAAAAACCCGAAGCTCAAAAATACCCCGGCGTAAAGTATCTCTCCGGCTTGAAATGTACTTTACAAAAAGGCGATACGGTTTTTATACCGGCATGTTACTGGCATTATATTCAATATACTACCGGTGGCTATTCTGTCAGTCACAGAATATTTCCCGCTGGTTTGCTGAATAAACTTGCCGGGTTCTCCAATATTGTCGTTACGCGCAAATTTGATAACATTATGCGCAGCATATTTAAAGACCGCTGGTTCAGTTACAAGCTGGCGCTTGCACATAAACGGGCTAACAAAGAAATACAAGCCATATCGGCTAAAAGAATTTTTTCTCAATAAAACGAAAACCCCATTATATAATGAGAAAAAAGCGGTGCGCGTCAGCGTCGCGAAATATTAATCCCTTCATTCAGCTAAAAGCCTGTTGATATACGCTGCAAATTCTTCTATATACTTTGTGTAATATTCGCCTGTTGCAGGACCCTGAAATCCTGTATCTATCTTGCTTACCTTTCCTGTTTTATCTAAAATGATCGTGGTGGGAAACATGCCTATTTCCGTTAACTGGGGCAGTGTTTTTTCTGTTTTCAATGTGTCTGCCACACTAACGCCGGTGATAAGAATAGGGTAAGTAACATTAAACCTGTTCCTGAATTTTAAAAGGCTGTTTTTTGAGCGGTCAAAGTCTGTTGTTAATTCGTAAGCAAGGCTTATCACTTCAACCCCGCGGTCTTTATTCTTTTTGTAATAATCGCTGAGGAAAGCCGTTTCATCCATACAATTCGGGCACCATGAGCCCATAATATCTATCACAACAACCTTGTTTTTAAACCGTTCATCTTTGATGGAAACCTTATTACCATCCAGGTCTTTGAAAGTAAAATCAAGATATCCTGCTTCCCCATTTTTAACGTACATGGCTGCAGCATCTGGCAGCGCAGCATTACTATCTAATGCTGCAGTAAAAGAAGCTTTTGCTTTTTCACCGCTATACAAGGTTCCTGTAAGGTTTGTGCCATTAATCTTCGCCGTATATAATAAGGAATGTATGCCATCAAAACCAGAAAGCCATAAAGAGTCGCCCGAAACAATCCCTTCCAGATACCTGTTATCGCCGGTTG
>NZ_JASGEX010000092.1:0-69259 GCF_047606085.1 Parafilimonas sp. | reverse complement strand
GTTTATCGGAAAGGCGGAAATCTCATAATCATGCTGTATAAGCAAGGATGACTTTATAAAATGTATATTGGTACACGCTAAGTATGAGATGCCCCCGACGCGTAGGGGGCATGACGTGCCAGTGGTTATGTTTTATGCTTGCCTTACTTAGTGTAAGGCTGGCAATAAGAATAGATTTATACTTTGGCAAATCAATGATTGCACATTTTTATCCAGCGAGGAGTATAGCTGCTTTGCTTAATGTATGCTTACATCTTCTAACGTGCCTATATGGTTCATTGATATGGTACGCAAGGAAATTGTGGAATACCCCCGCTCCCCAACCCCTTCCTTTGGAAAGGAGGCTGAAACCGAATACCACAAAATCATTTTTTTGCACCTTGGAGCGTATAATAATCATGCTGCCAGGCTTTCCCGTTTCGCGCCTAAAACGGATAGCCGATAGCCAGGTTCCAAACAATATTATTCTTGCGCCATTCACTGTCGCCAAAATCAATTTTATATTTTTCACCGCTGGGTAAATTATATGGCAACCGTAAAGGGAAGGCTACGTCGAGCCTTACAATAAGGATGCTAATATCGGCGCGCAGGCCGATGCCCGCATCTACGGCTATCTGGTTTAAGAACTGGCTGCTGTAAAATTTAGAGCCGGGCCTTGATGTATCATATTTTAAAGTCCATACATTGCCTGCATCTGCAAAAAGCGCATACCTTAAGATTGAAAACAGCTTAGCCCTGTATTCTGCCGTTAATAAAAGTTTTACATCGCCGGGCTGGTCGTATATAAGCTTTTCACGCGGGTTGCCTGCATAATATGCGCCCACCAGGGTTCTTGCGCGAAAGCCTCTCAAATCGCTTACACCGCCGGCAAAAAATTCCTTTATAAAAGGCACAAGCGTATCATTGCCATAAGCAACAGCCACGCCGGCATCAAGCCTTGTGTTAAATGAATTGTATTTGCCTAACCGCAGGTAATGCCTGAAGTCGCCTTCCAGTTTTACATACTGTGTAAATTCCTGCCCCAAGATTTTCTTCTTATCGCCTTCATTTATATTGGCGCCTGTTGCTAAGCCCAGCAGGTTGCCTGAAAGGTCAATATTGCCATTAAAATAAAAATTATTCCTTTTTGTGTTTGCCTGCGCCTGCGAGTTATAGTTATAATTATAAATGCTGCCAATAATAAACTGCTTTTCCACGCTGCGCCGTACGGTAAGGTTGGTGTCAATAAGGGCTTTAAAGCTGTCAGTAAAGTTTGCAGGCTTTACAGCATTTATATTGATAAGCGTAAACTCATGTTCGTTTTTAACACCGTCTTTCCAGATATAACCATAGCTGGCGCCTATTGATCTAAGGGTATATAAGGTGGTGCGGTTATAAAATTTATAGCTGGCGCCAAACTTGGTTTGCGGCACATAAGCGCTGCTTGTGTTTAGCCTGAACGGGGCAATGATACGCGGCACATACAAATCAGCCTCCAGCCCATAGCTTAATGTGTTTACATTGTAGCCGGAAGATATTTGTGTTTGAAATCCAAAATTGGCTGCAATGGTAAGCAGCTCTGCGCCCTTAAATAAATTGCGGTGCCGCCAGTTTGCTGAAAACTCCCCGCCGGTTGCATTATTGGATTTGGTAAGCCCCGATACCTCAAAGCGTATTGACTTTGTGTTTGTAGGCGTTAAATAATAAAAGGCGTTTAATTTCTGCACACTGTCCCTGGCCGGTTCAAAACGCACTTTTACAAACTTGTATATACCTAATGTGATGAGGCGGTTCAGGCTCAGGTTATGATCGGTGCGGTTATATAAATCGCCTCGTTTAAATACCAGTGTCCTGCTGAATATCTTGGGGTTGTATTTATTGTTAGGATCAATAATGTGATAGCCTTCAAACAACTTTGCCTTTCGCCTGGCGGTATCTGCATTTATATCGTAGTCTGCAAAAACGTAAACGTTATTAATATAATAAGGAAGCTTTGCCATGGCCGGTGTTTCAGGCTTTAGCTTCATGTCAATGTCAACCTTATGATTCCCGATGGTGGAATCTGTTCTTGCCAGTAAATAATCAGGGCTGAAATAGTAAAAGCCCTTATCCTTTAAACGGGCGTCAATACGTGTACGCTCATCTTTTATCACATCCAGGCTGTAAGGATTGTTTGGCCTTAACAGCACATATTTTTTGCCTGTGGCATATTGCTGTATATTTTTTGCGATAATACCTGAATCATTTGGATAAGAAACATGGTTAATCCGGTACTGCGTATCAACCAGTGCCGTATAAGTTACAGACAGCTTTTTGTTTTTTACAGAGGTATCCATAACAACAGAATCCCTGAAAAACCCTTCGTTTTCCAGATGGCTTTGCAATACCAGCCTGTTTTTTTCGAGCACGGAATTGGAAGCGAGCACAGGCGGTTCGCCCACTTTATATTTCAGCCAGTAAACAAGGCCTTTTTTCTTTTTTGGCTCCTTAAACATATTAAACACCGTAAGCTTAAACCTTACACCCAAAATGGAAGCATTGGGTTCGGGCCGCACCAGCGATGCCATCTGGCTTTGCAGATCCTTGCGTTTTGAAGAGGGCAGCCTATCTGTTGATTTTATTTTTTCCTTTGCGCCAACAAACAGGTTTTGCCCGGGCCCAAGGTTTTTGGTATTGCTGCACGAAGCAAATAGTATAACCATGCATCCAAAACCTGTCAGGTGTGTAAAGATTGTTCTGTATTTTTTCATCAAGCTCATTGCCGGTATTATTATAAAAACAGTTAAGGATTATTAGTGGGGTTTTGATACTGCGATGCCTGTTTAATTTGTTCTTCGCGCCTTCTCTGTTTTTGTTCCTGTGAAATTTTTCTATTTCTTTTTCTTATCAGCTTTGCTTCTTTTCTGCCTGTAAATATTTCACTGAACTTGTTATAATCATAGGTAAGAATAAAGCTCATGCCTGTTTCAATTACCTGCCCGTCAATCTGGTTTTCATATTCATTCAGCCTGTACACACGTATCATATAACGGCCATCTTTTGTAAGCTGGTAATCAACTGAAACATCACCAGCCGGGTTTACCGTGTTTTGATTGGCATTGCTTGGTCCTTCCAGTTGAAAGTTGCTGCCTACATTTACCCGCAGCCTGTCGTTCAATAATTTTTTTGATACCGTTACATTAAGATCAGTTCTGTTCTGCGCAGTGCCGGTAGAGTAATCTGCGCCGGACTCTACGCCAAAATTCACATCAACACCTTTAATTAAGCTGCCCGCCAGGTTGTTTAACTGATCGGTTAGAATACGGCTGGCGCTGGCCCTTATCTGGCCTTCAACACCCGTGCCGCCGGCAGAGCTTACAAAGGGATTTTCCTGTACAAATCTGCCAAGCAAGAGCAACGCAAAAACCTGCTTGTTCAATTCACCTTCATCGTTGCGTACCTGCTGCAGTTTATCGGCAACATCAGTCCATTGAGTGGCGGTTCTTTCAGGCAGTATGATATCGAATGTTATTACAGGCTTTAATAATTCCCCCGTCATGTGCAGCAAAACCTGAAAGGGCAGCTTCTCTTTATACTTCGTTATTTCAGAAGTGGAATTGCCGGAAACAGAGGACTGCATCAGGTCAATAGACGGGGTGTTTATTTCATATACGGCGGTTACATCTATATTGGCTGCCGTAGGGTCGCCTGTCCATGTAATGGTGCTTCCTTTCTGAATAAGGAACTGCCTTTTTAAAAGGCTCAGCGACAAATTATATGAGCCGCTTTCCAGTTCATAAGCGCCGGTTAAGGTTGTCTTCCCGCTTTTATCAATGCCGCCGTTTAAATTGGCCCTTCCTTTCAGTGTTAGGGCATCGCCGTTTCTTTCATCAATGATAACGGTAAATTTTGCCGAGCTGTCTATTTCTATATCGGCATCAACCGACAGGCCGGTAAGTTTGGCAATGGCTGCCGAATCAATCACTACCTGCGCCGTATCGGCCGGGTTATCCTTGTCAACAAAAACAACTACGCCTTCCCTCGATTCCACTTCGGGGTCTGATTGCGGCACCACAAAAATAAAATCGGTAATCTTGTTCACCCTTAAATTGCCGCTTACGGTTGGCGCCATTAAATCGCCTTTTATATCTGCGGCTGCATCAATATTCAGCTTGCCATATACAATACGGTCTGTTGCCTGCGGCGCATTTACTACCGTGAAATCATCTGCATTCAACGTAAGGTTCGATGTAAAGCTTTTATAATCTTTGGTGAGGATATCGCCATCAATAGTGGCTTTGTTGCCGGATGAATCAACCAGGTCGAAATTATTAAAATGAATGCCCTTCGAATTTACGCGGATGGCATCCTTCGGTATTGTAAATCTCTCACCGGAAATGGTTGGTACAAATGACGCGTTTGCAAAATTTAGCCTGCCATCAATATCGGGCGCAGACGTTGTGCCTTTAATGGCAATCCCGCCTCTTAGAAAACCCCTTATATCATCCAGTTGCCCGGCGGCAAAGGCTTTAACCATAGCCAGGTTCAGGTTGTTCAGTGCCAGGTTCAGGTCCATCCTGCTTTCGCCGGTATAATATAAACCGGTTAAGCGAACGTCGTTGCCCTTGCCTGTAACAGAAACATCTGCATTATAGGCATTGGCTGTTTTATTATCAACCTTTATGGCAAGATTGCCAATGGTATCTAATTTATAGGCAAGATTATTTATAGTTAAATCGGAAGTAAATACCATATCCTTTGTGGGGTTGGTAATTTCTGCAGTGCCGTTAATGGTGCCGGAGGCTAACAAAGAATCCTGGTGCGCTATTTTGGTGATGGTAGCTATTTCAAAATTTTTGAGATCAATTTTTATAGGTGCGGTTGGCAATGGGGAAGTGCTGTTTAAAGATAAGGATTGATTGCCCTGGCTGATGGAAAAATTATTGATGACAATACCTGATGAATCGTATTGAATAGCGTTATTGGCGCCTACATTCCATTTGTCGCCATCTAAAACAAGATCGGGTTTTAAACTAATGCGAAAGCCGCTGTCAATCTGGTTTAATAAGGCGCCCAGGGCATATTGTGTTTTATCTTTTGAATCATTCGAGCTAACATCAACGCCTAACTGGTTATTGGCAATTTTTGCATTCACTGCGGTTTTATACAACTGGGTTGATCCGGCTTTAATGCCTTCAACAGAAAGGCTTGCATTAAAAGCCTCTGCCGAAGATTGCGCAGTTACATTTAAACTGTCTATCTGATTTGTTCCGACAATGATGCGCCGGCTTTTTGCCGTTAAGCCCAGATCGTTTTGCGCAGCATTCAAATGTGCATGTACGGTGATGGAATCGCTGCCTTTTAAATCTGGCGCCAACTGTAATATAAGCCCCTGCGGGCGAACTGTTGCATCAAACGTCCAGTTTTGCGCTGTTATATTTTTTTGTTCATAACCGGGCAGCTTATAGTATTGATTGATTGCCTGCTGCAATGCCTGCGCTATCTCCGTTAATTTATATTGGCCAACAAGTGCGGCGTCAATATCATTGCCTGCTTTAATTACAATGCTTTTATTGGCTGAGTCGCCTCCTGCAACGAGAGAAATACTGTCCGTATTTAATTTTTGGCCGGCCCTCGTTAACGATAAGTTGTTTATATTAACTGTTCCCACCAGGTCATCGGGATTGGTAGAAGGAAGATCGGCTGTTATATGCCCGCTTACACTTAATGTATCGCTCATTAGGTTCAATGCTTTAGCATTTAATGTATCAATAAGCAAATCCAATTTCAGTGGCGGGTAAGAGGAAGATGTGTTCAGGTTTGCAGTAAGATCAAGGTTTAGCGCAATAGCAGAATCATTAATGGATGCCTTGGTTGTATTTACGCCATCGTTTATTTCGCCGTTTACATTCAGGCCCCGGTAATTATAGCCTTTTACTTCTGCACTGGCCACATCAAGGTTATATTTTGCGTTGGCTTTCTTTATATCCAGGCCTTTGCCGCTTGCCGTTAGGTTAGCCGTAACTTTTCCAAGATTGCCCTGTTGTTTCATTAAATAACCTGCATCCACATTCTGCAGCTTTGCATTCACGGCATATACATCGCCGGGCTTCATGCTGCCGTCAACATTTATATTGCCTTTGTTTGTTTTTAAAGCAAGCTGCGTGTTAAATGCGCTGGTGTTTCCTTTCAAAAAACCATTAAGGGCAAACCTGTCGGGAAGATTAAAATTATCCGGTAATGTTTTTGGCGGCAATAAGCTAAGTATATCTTTTTTGGTTGAAGTAAACTGGTTAATTTTTACATTATAATAAGCACGCTTTGCATCGGGCAAACCCTGCAGCCGTCCTGACAATTTTATATAGGTATCGCCGTAACCGCTTAGTTCAAATGTGGGTATGGAAAGGTCGCGAACAAAACCTTTAAGGGCTGCATTTAATTTTATAGCAGATAATTTATAGTTGCCCATGGTTCTTTTATAGGAAGGCATGAATGCCAAAAAATCTTTTACAGAGATTTTTGAATTGGACAGACTGGCATCAATGTATAAAGCCCCGATATTTTTTGATATGGCTTCAATGGAAGGATATTTTACTATGAGTTTATTTTGAACGGTTGTGCCATCGGTTTGCAGCAATAAATCAGTAAGCGATGCGGTTGTATCGCTGTAATAAAATTTTGTATGAAATTTCTGCAGGGCAAGCCCGCTTTTTTCATTCAATGCAAGCTGGCCTATGTTTCCCTGGAATACAGCAGGCGTAAAACTTAAGCTGTCGCCTTCCAGTACAAAATTGTTAATATGCAAATGGCTGGCATCAAAACCTTCGGGCAAAGGTGTGGCATTATTGTCATCATAAATCAATTCATTGTTTTTAAAATCGGCTTTAGCCAGATAAAACTTCCATGGGTTATTTAACTGGCTGTCGGTTTTGGCAGCCACCACATCTTTGGTTTCCTTTGCTTCCTGCGATTTGCCAAGGCCAACTTTAATTACTGAATTATGAAATGCAAAATCCTTCAGGTTGATATCAAGGTTTTGCAGGTTAATATTTTCGGGATGTGTACTTAACTCCCCAATCTTAAGAAATGCGAGCAATGCCGAAACATCGTTCCGGTAATTAAAATAAATACGCTGCAGGTTTAAGCTGTTTAACTGCAGGGTGGGCATGGGCGAGGAAGATTCGGATGGTGACGAAACAGGGCTGATGCTGTCTTTGTTTTCAATGAGCGGTTTATATTGGTAAACCTTTGCATTTATATCTGCAATACTGATGTCTTTTATTTTATAAACAAGCTTATCCGGATCGAATGTATCAATGCTTGTATTAAAATTGCCGAGATAAAAGTAAACGTTGTTGCCGCTTTCATCATCTTTAAATTTTGCTGTAATATCTTTCAGAACAATTTTGCCAATGTTGAATTTCATTGGCGCCGAAGTGTCTTGGGGTTCCGGTTTTTTTTCTTCTTCACTGGCAAATGCTTTTACAATATAATCAAAGTTGAAGCTGGTATCAGGATAATTCCTGTAAATATTGGCTTTAATGCCGTTCAGTTCAAGATACTGCAGGTTTACTTCATTGTTTAATAAACTGAACAACGAAATATCAACCCTTATTTTACCCCCGTATAAAAGCGTGTCTTTCCGCTGGTCTTCAAAATAGATTTTTTCCAGTACTATTTTTTTAGGAAAATCAAGACTGAATTTTCCTATTTCAACTTTGGTCTTAATTTTCCCTTCGAGGTAAGCAATGGCTTTGTTTTTTGCGAAGTTTTGAACGGCCGGAACCTGTATCAATACATACACAAGCACGATTAAAAAAATAATGATGCCAATAATCCATGCAAAAACTTTTAAAACTTTCTTGCCAATTTTTTTCGCGTTCAATAGGTATTGTTTTATGTCCTGAATAATTACAGCAATGATCTAACCTGTTGTGCAATTAAAACATTCCCATTTTGTGGGAAAGGCGTACAGGTTGTTGATTTATCTTTACAACTTTATGAAGTGGTACCAAAACACTGCCACCTCATGTATTTGCTTATATTAAATTGCGCAAATTTATACTTCAAATCACACAATGGGTTACAGTAGTAATTTATTTTAAGATTACCGGGCAATTATAATTTAAATAACCACCCTGAAATGTTTCAGCAAAATTATCAGGTAAAATCCCTGAGAGTTTTAGGCAGATACAATGCCAAATTTATTTTTTGGCAATATAAATTATTGAACTGCAATTGGAGGCGTACTGCAGGGTTTTTATGTTTGAGCGCAGGCCGTTAAAAAAGGCTTTTATAAAATGGCTTTTTCCTGAAATATATTTCTCGCTTAAAAGGCTCACATAAAAGCTGTCGAACCACATAGGTTTTTTATCAGCGAGGGAAAATTGATGCGCGTTCAAAAGCCACTGCATGCTTGCCGGGGAAAAGTGGTACAGATGGCGCGGCACATCATAAGCCGCCCAGTTATTATTGTATATTGCCGCATCGTAGCTGGTATAGTTGGGAACAGCAATTATTAACGCGCCGCCGGGTTTTAATAAAGCATGAAACATACTGAGGTAATCATGCAAACGATGCACATGCTCCAGCACATGCCATAATGTAATGACGTCAAAGCTTTGCCGGTTAAGGCTGAATAAATTTCCTGTTGGCTGCAACGTAATATTAAAATCTTTTTCCGCGTTAGCCCTTGCTGTTTCATCTGGCTCCAGGCCTGTTACATGCCAGCCAGCGCTTTTCATGGCGGAAGCGAAAGCGCCTGTGCCGGCGCCCACATCAAGCAAATGCCCCTTTTTTACACCACTGCTTTTTTCAGCCAGCTTTCTTTTTGTTTGCAATGTTATTGAGCGAACGGCATGGTATAATTTATTCACCACGCCCTTTGATGTGTTAGAATGGGAAATGTATTCTGATGACTGGTAATAACGGCCAATGCTTTCTTCGCCGGGAACATCCTGCGTAAACCGGAGCGTGCAATCGTTGCATTGCCATACTTCAAAATATTCCCTGCTTACTGTTTCATCTTTTGCTTTCAGCGCATAAGCAATGTTAGCGCCTGAACAGGCCGGGCAATTATTATAATGAATGATATTATTCATACAGCATTATATAATGTTTTTCAGCTTATGCACAACCGCATCTATCTCTTCTTTTGTATTGTATTTGCTGAAAGAAAATCGTACAGTTACAAAATCAATGTCAGCAGCCGGGTTAATTGCGCTTATCACATGGCTGCCTGTACTGGCGCCACTGGCGCAGGCGCTGCCGCCGCTGGCGCATATATTATTGATATCAAGATTGAAAAGCAGGAGCTCGCTCCTGTCATTTTTTGGAAAGTTGGCGCTGAGCACTGTGTATAAGCTGTTGCCGGCATAATCGCCGTTAAAGCTTACGCCTTCAATATTATTTTGCAATTGCTGCAGCATATAATTTTTCAGGCCGTATATATAGGCTTTATCTGTTTCATAATTTTTTGTGGCTATTTCCAATGCTTTGGCAACTCCAACAATGCCATAAATATTCTCCGTTCCGGCACGCATATTCCTTTCCTGGCTGCCACCCTGGATAAAAGGTTTTATTTTCCTTCTTTCACTTATATAAATAATGCCTACACCTTTTGGCCCGTGAAATTTATGTGCAGCGCCATTTATAAAATCAACGGGCATTGCATGTAAATTAAACGGAAAATGGCCAACGGTTTGTACCGTATCACTGTGAAAAACGGCATCAAATTTCCTGCATAGCCCGCCAACGGTATGTATATCAGTTATATTCCCGATCTCATTATTGGCATGCATGAGCGTAACGAGTGTTTTTTTACCGGATGAGGAAAGCAATTTCTCCAGATCATTCAAATCAATATGGCCGTCAGGCAGAATTTTTACAAATTCAAGCCCTGTATTTTTTTGCCGGTGTAAATATTCCACTGTATGCAGGGTGGCATGATGTTCCAAAGGCGAAGTGACGATTCTTTCGCAGCCCAAATCGTTTACCGCAGCCCAAACAGCCATATTGGTGCTCTCGGTGCCGCCGCTGGTAAAAAATATTTCACCGGGATGAGCCCCTAAAATTTTTGCAACTGTTTTTCGTGCATTTTCTACCGCCAGCCTTGTCTCCCTGCCATAACTGTAAATAGAAGAAGGATTGCCAAAGTACGTGGTTAAATAGGGCATCATTGCATCGAGCACTTCTGCATCAAGCGGCGTGGTTGCAGCATTGTCAAAATAAATTCTTGTTTGCATAATCTATCCAATCAGTCATCAAGTACAGGCGGCAAAGGTAAAAGCTATCATTTTTATAAAAATGCAAATTCTTGGTTTTACAAAAAATGCAGCCATGGACATTGCTTTTTAAAATGCCTGCTGTGCCATTCGTTTCATTCATTTCTTCTTAAACCTTATATGTTGGCTGCATACCCTTTTTTGAATGTTATTTTCATAAATTGGGTTTGTATAATTTTCTATAAAAAATCTTTTCGGATTGAAAAAACAACGAATCCTGATTTTTGATAAAACCGTATCTCCTTATGGCATTGGCTGCAGGCACCTGCGACAAGTGCTTTAAACTGCCTGTATTTAGCATTTTTATGATGTATTGCAATAATATAGTACCAATACCATTGCCTTGCACTGCTTCATTTACGGCAATATTTTTGATTTCGATGGCGCCATTTTCAATTACTTTTAAATAAGTGCACCTGCTATATTCTCTTTTATTTTGCAATATAAAGTTCGCCATTGGCAAGGTTCTTATCAATGGCTTCTGCCGAATCATCTGAAAGCAATAGCAGGTCATAAGGTATAGCCTCGTTTGTGTTTAGCTGTCTTATTACGATTTCCGGTTTATCAATTTCCATTTGTTCTAATACTGTTTTATTCTGCTACCGCTTTATCATTTTATCTTTTACAATTTCAGCAATAACTTTTTCTCTCAGGTTTTGACTGATTGTAATTTTTTCAATTCCTATATCCAGAATATTTCCTTCTATACTTTTTATTTTTGTTTTATTCACAATGAATGATTTGTGCACTTTAATAAAGATGCCGGCAGGCAGTTGCTCTTCTAAGTTTTTAATAGTAACATAAACCATCATTTTTTTTGAACTGGTGCAGAGCATCACATAGTTTAGCATAGCTTCTGCGTATAGCAAATCATCATAAAAAACCTTCTCGATCTGATTGTTGCATTTTATAAAAAAATGGTCATCGAATTTGTTCGGTTGGGTTTGTAGATTTTTTCTTAATGCGCCTGTTTCTTTTGCTTTGTTGCAGGCTTTCAGAAATCTGTCAAAGGCAATTGGCTTTACCAGATAATCCAAAACATCTAAGCCGTAGGCTTCCACTGCATATTCGGCATAAGCCGTTGTCATAATAACATTTGCAGTAGTTTTTGAATTTTTCAGAAAATCAATTCCATTTATTTTAGGCATATTAATGTCTAAAAAAATAAGATCAATGTTATCATCATTCAGCAAAGACATTGCTTTTAAAGGGTTTTCAGCCTCGCCTGCAAACTCCAAATAGTCTATTTCTTCAATAAATTCCTGCAATATTTTCCTTGCAATGGGTTCATCGTCTATTATAATACATTTCAGCTTCATGCTAAGTTTATTATTAAATCTGTTTGATAAAAGTCATTCTCATTGTTCACGCTAAGCGTATGTTTATCGGGATACAGCAATTCCAGTCTTCTTTTTAAATTTACTATTCCAATTCCTCCCGGATTTACATTAACCGAATTGTGTTGCATTTCTTTGGTGTTGATAACAGAGCAATACACTAAATTTCCTTTTGTAAATATTTTGATGTTGATTTTATTTTGTTTGCCGGAAAAACTGCTTACAAATTTGAAAGCATTTTCGATTAACACAACTATTAAAAGCGGGGCAATTTTTGATCCTGATGCAATGTTATCCGCGTCAATATTTACAATTAATTTATCATCTTGCCTCAATCTCTGAAAAGCCACATAATTTTTTATATAAGCAATTTCTTTTTCTACATTCACTTTTTCTGCCCCGCATTCATAGAGTTGATATTTCAATAATTCAGAAAACTGCAGGAGTGCATCTCTGGCGGTTTGGTTGCTTTTGTCAATATGGCCATAGATTGTATTTAAAGAGTTGAAAAGTGCGTGGGGATTGATTTGTGCTTTTAAATAATCTAATTCACTTTGTATTCTTTCTTTTTCCAGGAAATCTAATTGTTGCTGGGTTTGTATTCTGTCAATCAGCATTTTTATTATCGTAACTAACAATACCCAAAGAGAAATATTGACTACTGAATTTAGATATATTGTTTTGAAATCAACTAAGGGGGGCATGAAAAAAATGCAAATTCATTTGAACAGCTATTAATGCCCTGAACCATGCCGAAACAGCAATGATGATTATTGTAGCCAACCCAAAAAGTATATATTTTCTTTTAAATAGAAACTGAGGAACGATGAAATTATTGACAGCATAAAAATCTGTTGTTATGAAAATTAAATAGCAAAACTCAACCGTCATTGTTTTGGTAATGGAAAACGAATAACTGCGAAAAACAAGCACCCAGAAAAGATATATGCTTATCCAAAAAAACGAATGGTATAAAAATGTTTTGTTTTTCAATTTTTTATTTTCTCAAAGGTAACAATGTATGTACCGGCGTAAATTTTATTACATAACCCATGTGAAATTCTTGATAAGGCAGGCTTTAATCAAGAAAAAAGCATAGATGCTGTAAGTAATTTTTTGGCCTGTGGTATAGTGTTGATGTTTGCACTATCAAACAATAAAATTTTTAAAAATGAAAAAAATTATCAATTGGTTTATCAATCCTCCTGTTACAGGGCAATCTGCTATTTTAATCCTGCGTTTAATGGCGGGAAGCGTATTTTTTTGGGAAGGCATTTTAAAATTTGTTTACACAAACCAGGGTGTGGGCAGGTTTACGAAATTGGGTTTTCCTTTTCCTGAAACTACTGCTCATTTTATTGCTGTAGGTGAAATTATTGGCGGGCTGTTACTCATCTTCGGATTACTGACAAGGATAACAGCATTTTATTTTATTGTACAAATGATAGTTGCCGTACTTAGTACTAAAATTGATTTATATTTTGGTACAAGCCCATTGCCTTTGCCGCCAGCCCCGCCAAAAACGGGCATTTGGGCAGTATTACACGAAATCCGTTCCGACTATGCACAAATACTTACCTGTCTTTTTCTTCTGATTGAAGGCGCCGGAAGAAGGTCTGTTGATTTCCTTATTTCCACGTCACAGAAGAAAGTGTATAGTATGAGCTAAAGCCAAGATTTTTCATTGCCTCAAAAGATTTATCAGAGTATTTGAAAACAGCCGTAAACTGGCTGGCAACTGTTTTTTATCGCTAAGCACGTCAGGTTTTAATCCGTTTTTTTCAACAAGGCTCAAAGAATTACAGGGTGTTTGTGGCGAAGCGGCAACCAATTCAGCACCATTCTTCAAAATGGTGAACTTGGTTAGGCGAAATAAAAAACAAACTGTTTGGTTTTACTTCATACCCGCTGCAGTCAATAATCTGTTTGCTTTTGTCTTTCTCTGCACAGAGAATTTCGTAAAAGCAGTGTTTGTGAAAGTCGTTCACATTGGATTTTTCCATTTTGTCAAACTGCAGTATTTCAAACTCTGTCGGGTTTGCCGGCTGGTTAATGAAGCGCCCAATACTGTAAAACGGAAAAATATCTTTCATTTGTCAAAGGCCGCAATCTTTTCGCTTGCCTGTGTCTGTGGTGTCACAGTTCGCATTGCCGGACTGCCCTCAAATTTCCGCAATTTACAATTTTTTATTGCGCCAGTGCAACTAACAATCCCTGTATTTACGCAATTCATTTGCAACAATAATGTATCCAAACAAGCATTCAGCTATGCTGAAATCAAAACCGGTATGTTTTTTCAAATACTTCAGTGTTTATGGAATTGCTTTTTTAAAGCATCTTAAATACAGAGCGCTCTGTAACAATATTTATTCATCATTAAATTTTCACTGTATGCTGCCTGAAAAAATTATGCAGGGTGATTTGCTTGATATACTCTTTGAAAACAGGAATAAAACCTATGGTGCGTACGCACTAAGAAAATCGTATAAGAAAACCATATTGTATGCCACGGGTATTACTTTTTTAATGGCAACTGTTTTTTCTTTTTTACAGTTTATGCATCATAAAAATAATGTTATGCCGGCAGGCCCTGTTGTTTTTATTCCTAACCAGGAATTGATAAAAGTGGATGTTCCTAAAAATCCGGAACCTGTTAAAACTAAACCGGCTGAAAAAAAATTTAACCGGAAAATATTTTCAGCGCCGGTAATTGCTGATGATAATGTAAAAACGGAAATGCCGACCCTTGAAGATTTAGACAGGAGTATAATCGGAACACAAAATATTATTGGCGCAGATGATGATGGCTCTATTAAACCGCCTGTGGAAACAGGCGCTGGTAAAGGAACTTACGGGGTAAAGCCTGAACCGGTAAAAGATGATAAACCATTGATTACAGCACAGGTTATGCCGGAATATCCGGGTGGGATGGAGGCGCTTAAAAAGTTCATGCTGAAAAATGTAAGACAACCCGATGATTTGCAGGCCGGAGAAAAAATCATTGTAAGGGTATCGTTTGTTGTAAATAAAAACGGGCAAATTGAGGAGGTAAAAATCCTGAACAGCGGAAGAGAAGACCTTGATAAAGAAGTGATAAGGGTGATTAATAAAATGCCGCTATGGGAACCTGGCAGGCAAAATGGCACTGCTGTTGCAGTATATTTTAATTTGCCTGTAACATTTATGAGTGAAGAATAAAAAATATTTTATATTGCCAACTTTGAATTTATAAATGAATAATGATTTCGAAAGCAGGCGCCGTAAAAGCTATACGCAAATGCGCATGATTTATGATTTAACCATGGCCGGCCTTATGATTGGTATGTCTGTTATACTTTTTTTTGGCGATAAAATCGGATTGGATTTAATTGCAGGCCTTGATTCGCTTATACGTTATGGTTTTGGCGCATTGTGTTTATTGTATGGGGGATTCAGAGTGTACCGTGGCATAAAACACGACTATTAATTTTTGAATGATGAGCGAGCGCAGGCTTTTTATTGGTTTTTATACAAGTGTTTTTTTATGTTTGGCCTTTGTAAACTGCAGAAATAAAGTTGACAAATACGATTCGCCGGTAAAGGGTACAATTTTTATAAGCGTTGATGAAAGTTTTAAGCCCGTAATAACGGAACAGATTAAAGTGTATGAATCATCGCATCCGGAAACGCATATTGAAGCAAGTTATAAATCAGAAGCCGATTGTTTCAGGGATCTGCAGAAAGACAGTACAAGAATGATAATTGTTTCCAGGGGCCTGAACGAGGAAGAAAACGAGTATTATAAACAGAAATTATCGTTTAAAGTACAATGGGATATTTTAGCTTACGATGCCATTGTGGCAATTGTAAACAAACATTCAAAAGACAGTCTCTTTACTATCAATAAACTTAAAGCGTATTTAAGCGGAAAAGATACCGCCAAACTGGTTGCTGTGGATGGGAGGAATGCCACAAGTACTGTACGAATGTTAAAAGATTCTTTATTAATGGGAGCAGAATTTGGAAAGAATGTGATGGCCGCGCCGGATAGTAAAGACTTAATCAGTTACGTTTCATCCAATGAAAACGCTATAGGCTTCATTGGTTTTTCATGGGTTGGGGATGAGGATGACCCTGTGCAGAAACGATATAAAGATTCTATAAGGTTTGGCCTGGTAGAATGCAAAAATTGCGGGGAAGGAATATATGCAAGGCCTTCGCAGGCAACAATTTCAGCAGGGGAATATCCTTTGGTACGGCCTTTGTTTTTTGTGTTGAAAGAAAACACCTTAGGGTTAGGTTCAGGTTTTGTAAACTTCTTAAGCCTTGAGCGGGGACAATTAATATTCAGAAGAAGTTATCTTGTGCCGGCAAAAATGAATTTTACGGTAAGAAAATCCATGATGGAGTCAAATACAAATCTCATAAATAAAACAACGGAATAATGAAGAAAACTATCTTATCTCTTGTTACTTTCTTAAGCGCGTACGCTATTGTTTCTGCACAGAGCATTGACGATGGGAAAAAGTTTCTGTATTACGAAAGGCTTACAAGCGCTAAACAGGTATTTCAAAAACTTGCAGCGGGCAATAAAGATGCACAGGCCGTTTACTGGCTTGGACAGGCTTACCTGGATGCAGAACAATTGGATAGTGCAAAAATTGTATATCAAAATGCTTTGAATGCAGGTCTTAACGATCCGTGGATATGGATTGGCAGCGCCCATGTGGATGTATTGCAGGGCGGAGATATTAATGCGGCCAAGCAAAAATTTGAGCAGGCAATAACTGCAACTACTAAAACCAAAGGAAAAAATAAAGGGCCTGACCCTGATATCCTGGATGCAATAGGTCGTGCCATGGCTGACGGGGGCAGTGGTGTAGGCGATCCGAACTATGGCATTGATAAATTAAAACAGGCTGCAGCTATAGCTCCTCAAAATCCAGACATCTTTAATAACCTGGGCGTATGTTACCTGAAACTGGGCGGCGATCATGGTGGCGAGGCTTTTGAAGCTTTCAATAAATCAACTACCGCCAGCCAGCAGTATGCCAGAGGTTTTTACAGGATAGGCAGGATATATCAAAGCCAGCGCAACCTGGAGTCTATGAATGAATGGTATGGAAAAGCAATTGCCGCAGACCCTGCTTTTGCACCGGTTTACCTTCAGTATTTCGAATTTTATTCTGAAACCGATGTTTCTGCCGCAAAAGAATATCTGGATAAATACATTGCCAATGCAGATAAAGATTGTAAAACAGAATATTTCGTAGGCAACTATCTTTTAAGGGCCGGCAAGTACCAGGAATCATTGCAGAAAGCAAAGGATATGGAAAATGGCGGCTGTGCCAATTATACAAGACTAAATGTTTTATATGCTTATAACTATGATAGATTAGGCGATTCGGTACAAGCCAGAACATATATCCAGAAATATTTTGCAACAGCCCCGGCAGAAACCATCCAGCCTGATGATTACGCATTTGCAGGAACAGTGCTGGCTAAATTCCCGGAGACAGGAGACAGTGCAATTGCTTATCTGCAAAAAGCTGCTGCCATAGATACTATAAAAGAAGAACAGATAAAGTTTTTAACAACAGCAGGGGAAATTGCAGCAAAAAACAGCAAATTTTCACAACAGCTATCCATTGTTAAGCAAATGGAAGCCTTAAAAGGTGGTAAGCTTTCCGAAACAGAATACTTTACTTTGGCAAAGGCTATTACTGATGCAAAAGCGGCAGATGCCACTCATACGTTTGATTCTTCAAAATACCTTGTTGGCGATTCTGTTATACAACTGTACATAACCGCTTATCCGGATAAACCGCAGGGTTATTCATTCAGAACGCGTTTTGCAAAAATGACTGATGCTGATACCACAAGGGGGCTGGCTGTAGCGCCCATAGAACAATACAACGACTTCCTGTCAAAAGATACCGGCGCTGATAATAAAAAGACAGCGTACTTTAATTATTATTATTTGTTGATTTATTATGCGCAATATGCCAGCGATATACCAAAAGACCAGGAATATCAAAAAGCAATTGACGTAACTGAAAAGATGAAAGCTTTATATCCTGATCCTAATTCAGAGGAATATAAAAATGCAGATGGTGCAGGAAAACAATTACAGGCTGCGCTCGATAAATTTAATAAATCAAAAAACAGCGGCAGTGGTTCCGGCAAAAGTCAGAAATAGTATCATCTATCTATATTTTAAAAAACCTTTCAGCAACGAAAGGTTTTTTAATGTGCATAAGCCATGCCGGTAAACCATAGAAAAGAAGGATCAGGCAGGACACGTTTTTAAAATGCATCGGCTTTGAGCGTTTATTTGTTTCTCCCCATCCAGAGGATGGTATTACGCCAGGTATTGGATTTATATTCGCCTGCGTCCATAAATTCATTAAGAATACAAGTTTCAGTTTTGCGGGTAACCGGAAGGCGTTAAGGCAATGCCAGAAAAATGAAAGCCTATCCATCCGCCGCCTTCTTTCATATATGCTTCAAAAGCCAGGCGCAGACGCGGATCTTCGGGCCTTGTATCCAGAAAAATAACAATTTTATATTGCTTTAAAAATCCGGTGTTCAGTTTGCTCCAGTCGTTGGTTGAGTCGTAAATGAAATTGTATTGCCTGGCAATTTCAGGAAACCATTTGTTTGCCTCATGTACAAAACTTATATGGGCAAGGTCTTGTTTTGCGGTATAAAAAGCCAGTACTTTAAAAGGCGGGTTGTTTTTCTGCGCACTTGTTTCAACCAGGGAAAAGCAGGCAAGTAGAAAAAAATGATGGATGGTTTTATGTGCAATAATTTCATGTAAATCCAGATATAAGAGATCTACCTTTTAAGCCCTGCAATAAGATTGATGGTAAGCGCTACAACAAATGTGTTAAGCACAAATGATAACAGGCCGTGAAACAATACAATCCGCCTTATTTTGGGAGAGGATATTTCAATATCCGAAACCTGGAAGGTGCAGCCAATTACAAAAGAAAAATAAGCAAAGTCGAGGTAGTTTGGTTTTGCATCTCCGGGAAATTCAAGCCCGGCCGCATCTTTACCTGTATTATGCTTATCGTCATCATAATAGATGTGTGCATAATGAAAAGTATAGATGGAATGCACCATTATCCACGAAAGCATCATGCCGCTTACAGACACAGGCAGGTAAAGGCTTTCTTTTACTGAGCCCGCCTGCTGCGAAAGCATGAGCAGTAAAATAGTGAACATGCCTGCCAGCGATGAAACTACTATCAGTATAAAAATAAATATAGCGCTTCCATCATCTTTCTTTGCTGTTTTTCTTATTTGGGCAACCGGTCTTTTTACAATAACTATCCAGCTTAAAATGAGATAGCATATTGAAAATATATCCCATATAAGCATTATGTTTATCAGGAAAGGCGTTTTGTGAAAAAGAAAAAGAACGGTAGCGCTGATGATCAGGCTGATGGCAATTCTTTGCAGAGGGTGCATTTGTAAAATATAACTGTTACGGCCATTTTCTTGTTTTGCCTGCATAAATTGTTTTGCTATACTTAAGCCGAAGGTAAAATTAAATGTAATGCTTTCTTAAAAATGTGCTTATTATTAAGCCGCAGGCTATTGCTTAAAATATTGCGTGTTAAATTGCAGGTATAAGATGCTGTAAATGCTTATGAAAAGAATAATCATCATCATACCGGCGCTTATTTTATGTATGGTTTCAATTGCACAGGACCAGAAAATAATTTCTGACTGCACCATTTTCTTCTCTATAAACAGCTCTGATTCAGAGCATCCGGATATTGGTTCGAAAACCATTTTTATCAAGGGAAAACAGATGCGTGTTGACCTGGAGACCAGGGCTTTTAACCAAACGCTGTTTTATAACAGCGGTACAGGAAGTGCTACCGTTTTAAAGGAGATAGGGGTATCAAAATATATAGCCCAGTACAATGCCGGCGAATGGAAAAGATCGAATCATATTTATGATAGTATTACAGTGACACTGAACGATTCTGAAAAAAACATTCTCGGTTATCATTGCAAACAGGCGGTACTTACTTTAAAAAATGGGGACACCTATAAAGCGTACTATGTGCCGGGGCTTATTCCTTCAATTATGGAAATGCCTTTTGAAGCGAATAATATACCGGGCATGGTGCTTGAATATGAATCAACCAATAAACGCAGGGAAAGAATAACGTATTCGGCGCAAAACATTGACTTTAAACCGGTAGCTACGCACCAATTCGATATACCCCAGGCCGGTTACAGGGTTTTGCACTAAAATTTATACAATTGAACTTTTAAAAGATTATAAGACCGTTCAAAGTAAGCGATGATTACCTAAAATATAACTGTAGCGGCATTAATGCGTGTTAGGAGGCGTGGGCGTTTTAAAGAAAGGCGTTTTTACCTTGTATTTGTATGGATAAACATAGGAGGTATTGCCGTTTTCCATACGTATAATTGACTGGCCTTCAACCGAATTTTGAGAATTTATCTGGTACAGGCTGGAAGATCCCTTATATTGAAATTTAGAAAGCGTGAAACTTGGGTAAGCCGTATTTTTAAAAGCGTTCCGGTTGAAATTTTTAAGGCTAATATCTGTAGTGTCGGCTTTTTTAGCTTTCGTGCTATTATCCACAAAAGAAGCGAATGCCCGCATACTAATCACAAAAGCCAGCAGCAGCATTAGTTTTTTTGGAGATAAAATCTGTTTCATGGCGCAAATATACAACTTTAACATGAAATATACTTTTTTATAACGGAAATAATTATCTTTTGTTACATAAGTTGGAAAATATATTTTCATTCTTTAATTTTCCGCAACCTTCACGCCTATGCACGACCGTCCTTTTCGCGGAAATACAGATGAGATTGATGATTTGATCAGGCAATACGAAGATTTGCGGGCCGGCAAAAAATCATCTTTTCTCGAAGAAGAATCCTTCGAAATATTAATTGAGCACTTTAATGAGAAGAACAGTTTTCATAAAGCGCTTGAAATAGCGGAAACCGCACTTGATTATTTTCCTTATTCGGGTGACCTTTTTGTGAGAAAAGCCGACCTGCTTATCGCTATCCACGATTTTAAAGGCGCTTTGGATACACTAAAGCAGGCTGAGCTTTATGATCATGACAATATAGACATATATATCCTGAAGACAGATGCATACCTGGCATTGGACCTGCCACAAAAAGCCGCCTCATTGCTGGAAGAAGCCCTGCTGACCTTTGAGGGCGATGACAGGCTTGACCTTTTGTTTGAGCTTGCCGATGTATATGACGATTACGAGGAATTTGACAAGGCTTTCGATTGTCTTGTATTAATTCTTAAACAGGAACCGGCCAATGAGGAGGCGCTGTATAAAATTTGTTTCTGGACAGATTTTACAGGCCGCAATGAAGAAAGCATACGGCTGCACCAGGAAATAATTGAAGATCATCCCTATTCAGAGCTGGCCTGGTTTAACCTGGGCTCGGCTTACCAGGGCCTGAGATTGTTCGAAAAAGCCATTGATGCTTATCAATATGCAGTTGCCATAAATGATAAGTTTGATTACGCTTACCGCAATATGGGAGATGCCTATATACGGCTGCGCAGGTATAAAGATGCCATAGAAGTGCTTGAAAAAGTGGGAGAAATAACCCGGCCTGAAGATGTGATATTTGAAGCCATTGGCCATTGCTATCATAAACTTGGCAAGTTTGCATCAGCCCGTTTTAATTATCGCAAAGCGAGCCACATCAATTCCGGCGATAGCAAGCTTCAATATAAAATAGCGCTCACTTATGTTAATGAACAAAAATGGAACAAGGCAATCACCCACCTTGAAAATGCCCTGCGCATTCATAAGAATGTGCCTGAGTATAACCTGGCCATGGGGCAATGTGTATTGCAGCTTGAAAATTATAAAGACGCCGTGCATTATTTTAGCATGGTGGTAAGAAGCCGCCCTAAGAATGTGCGTGGCTGGAAAGCGCTTATAACCTGCCTTTACCGGTCAAAGTATTTTGAAGAAGCTATTCAGCAATGTATTGCCGCCCTGAGAGTTACCGAAGGCAAGCCGTTAATCCATTATTTATACAGTGCGGTTTTATTTGCTGCCGGCAGGCAAAAAGATGCTTTGGCGCAGCTGGAAGCCGGCCTTAAAAAATCGCCGTCCCTGGTAAAAAGCTTTGTAGAAATATACCCATCCATACTTCAAAATACCTGTGTGGTTGATTTGTTAGCCCGTTACAGGAAAACAAAACGCAAAAAATAAGTTGCTTTTTTTATTACACATCATAATAATACCTCATAACCTTATTTTTGCGACCCAAATAGGTTTGCATGAATTTTAATCTTACTCAAATTCCTGAAAGGAAGCAGAAGCCTCGTGCAAGTGGAATAACAATGATAATGGATAAGGGGCTTAGCTTTGAGGAAACAAAAAATTTCTTAAGTATTTCCCATCCCCACGTAGATATTTTAAAACTTGGTTTTGGAACGGCGTATGTTACGCCAAATCTCAGGGAAAAAATAGAAGTCTATCAGTCATATAATATACCTGTTTATTTTGGCGGCACTTTGTTTGAAGCATTTCTTATTCGCAACCAGTTTAACGACTATATAGAAATATGCAAGGATTATAATATTAACTACATGGAGGTAAGCGATGGTTCTATAACCATACCACATGCTGAAAAATGTGGGTATATAGAAAAGCTCGCAAAATACGGAACCGTGCTAAGCGAGGTGGGCTCCAAAGATGAAACAAACATTTTTCCGCCATATAAATGGATAGAATTAATGCGGGCAGAACTTGAAGCTGGCTCATCCTATGTAATTGCAGAAGCAAGAGAAGCAGGTAACGTGGGTTTATATCGCGGCACCGGCGAAGTAAGACAGGGTCTGGTGCAGGAAATTCTTACCCAGATACCTGCCGAAAAAATTATATGGGAAGCTCCCCAAAAATCACAGCAATTGTATTTTCTTGAATTGCTTGGCGCTAATGTGAACCTTGGTAATATTGCGCCCGCCGAGGTTATAGCGCTGGAAGCCATGCGGCTTGGACTGAGAGGCGATAGTTTTCATTTGTTTTTAGATAAAAACTAATATGCGGCAATTTGGCTTGATTGGCTTTCCGCTCTCGCATTCTTTCTCTCAAAAATATTTTGCAGAGAAGTTTCTGAAAGAGAATATTAAAGATGCGGAATTCCTCAACTTTTCCATCCCTTCCATTGCAGATGTTGAAACTGTTTTTAAAGAACATACCAGGTTGCAGGGTCTTGCGGTAACCATTCCCTACAAAAAATCAGTTATTCCTTATCTTGACAGCGTAGATGACGCTGTTAAAGAAATAGCCGCCTGCAATTGTATAAAGATCAGCGCCAACGCAAAAACAGGCTTCAATACCGATATAACCGGCTTTCAACAATCATTTATAAAAGGCTTGGAACCGCATCATAAAAAAGCGCTGGTATTAGGCACCGGCGGCGCTTCTGCCGCTGTACAATATGTGCTTAAAAAACTTAATATTGAATATTTGCTGGTTTCACGAAATGGCTCTGTAAAAACAATTACCTATAATGATATATCTCCGGCCGTATTTATTGAATTTAAAATTATTATTAACTGTACACCGCTTGGAACATACCCGGATGCGGGCAATGCGCCTTTGTTACCTTATGGTTTATTAACGCCTGAGCACTACCTCTACGACCTGGTATATAACCCGCCGCTTACCAAATTTCTGCAATATGGAAGAGATGCGGGTTGCACCATTAAAAACGGGCACGAAATGCTTGTGCTGCAGGCAGAAGAAAACTGGAAAATATGGAACAATTAATACATATTGCAGAATAAAAACAGTTATGAAGGAGTTTGCGAAAAAAATTTTTACGCTAATAATAATTTAATATTATTGCAAACTCTGAAAAGCACAAATTAAAGTTGCATCATGCAAAAAAAACAGATTTTTACCCTTGAGTATCCTGTACGTTGCTCGCCAGGTATTCTCTATGGATTTTTATCAACGCCGGCAGGCTTGGGAGAGTGGTTTGCTGATAAAGTTGATGAAAGGGACAATGTATTTATTTTTTCATGGAATGGTTCTGTTGAGAAAGCTGAAGTGGTGGATTCTGAACTGGATAAATTTATCCGTTTTCATTGGCTTACTGCGCCAAAAGATGAATACTTTGAATTCAGGATTGAGAAAACCGAAATTACCAATCAAACTATACTGGTTATAAAAGATTTTGCAGAAAAAGGCGAGGTAAAAGACCAAACCCAGCTTTGGGAATACCAGGTAAAAGAACTCTTTCATCGCCTGGGCAATTAGATTTTGGTGCTGAGATATTTTGGTTTAAAGGATAATGTAAATTTGAAAGTGGCAGGCGTTTTTTTATTATTTACTCCTGATTCCTCTTTTAATGGTAAGGTATTTTCTTTCCTGCTTTTTTTGTGGCCTTATCAACAATATCAACAAATTTCTTATTTAGCCTACTAAGTTTATTATTATAACTGTAGAGTAAATAACCCGTAGTGCCGTCAACCAATTTTATGTTTAAATCCGCTCTATTGGTCGGGGAGCAAGCCATCATAATTCCCAAAGGTGTTAAATATGGGAAAAATATTATCGCATACGTAATTCCTAATCCAATATTCTTTTGGGAAGAAAACACATAATTGGACTCTATAATTGCATCAACACCCAATGCTTGTGCCAATTGTTCGGGTGCCATGCCACAATCTCCATTAGGACAATTTATTTTTAACAATATTGCATTAGTCTTTTCAATGTCTTGGATTTCAAGATGCATTTTACCTTTTCTAACGAATTGAAGCAATCTGCTATATTCTTCATTTTGAGCATTTTGGGACTCAATTACTTCTTGTTCTTGCTTGGCTTTTCTTTTTTCGTCATTATCCCTTTTCCTTACTTCTATTTTTACCTTTGGAGGAATAATAGCAACTGTATTATGCTTACTTGTGTAACGTGTTGCATCTTTTTTAGTGTAAATTTTTGCTGAACAGGAAGTAAATAGAATTACAATAACAGCAGGAATTAGAGTTGTTCTAATTTTTAAAAAATTGATTTGTAACATAAAATAAAAAACTTTGGTTTAACTAATGCATCGGTTGCGTTGCTATCGTTTCAGTATCTCGTGCATTTGTTGGGATTGTTACTAATAGCACAAGTTGCACAATGCTCCATTTTCGCTTTAAACTAAAAAATTTTTTAAAGCGATATTTTATCGGCATTGCAGATATTTTATCAAAACAATCTGTTTGGTTCGATATTTTATATTTTTACCTTATGGAAACAATAGGACAACGTATAGCACAGCAACGCTTAACTAAAAGATGGACGCAGGAAAGGCTTGCATCTGAATTAGGTATTACGCAAAGCGTTTTATCTGATATTGAAAATGATAAAGTTTCCCCCAAATGGGAAACAATTGTTTCTACTGCTGAAAAATTAGAAGTTCCTGTTTCTTCTTTGCTTCCTAATTCTGAGAGCAATATTTTGTATCAACCAAGTATGAATGATAATTCTATCGGATTTGTTAATCATTATAATTCTCTCATAGATGAACGCAAACTTTGGGAAGTTTTATTACATGCAAAAGATGAATTAATAAGCAATCAAAGATTATTGATTGAAATGTTACAATCCCAAATTAAGAAGTAAGGGTTATACAAAAGATATTTTCCCCGTCCTGATTGTATATGCTTTGCATAGCAGGTTCTTCGTTATATAGCATTAGACTTTGATATTACATAATTATTAACCCTGGGAAAGCAGCAAATTTGCAATACAATTAGTAAGCGTTAATTTGCATTAGTCAGTTTACGTATTATGAATATTGATACCACTTATCTGGAACGTTGTATTGCTGCTTTAGATAAAGCATTGGTGTTGCTTAAACAATCAAGCCCGGGGAATATTGACTATGATTTGTAGCGTTCTGCCTGTGTGAAAAGAGTTTGAAATTATTCTCGAGCAAAGCGGCAAATTGCTTCGCAAAACATTGAAGCTTTATTGTTCTTCATCCAAAGCTGTTGACGGGCTGGTTTTTAAAGATGTGTTTCGCCATGCGGTAAAGCATAATATTATTGATGCAGACGCCTGTGACAGATGGTTTACATACAGAGATAACCGGAATAATACAGCACATGATTACGGCGAAAGTTTTGCAGAAGAAACACTTGTTTTTTTGCCACAGTTTATTATTGATGCTTTAAATATTGCGGCCACAATAAAAAATTTAAAAGCCATTTAAAATGTTGTTAAGAGAAAAGATAAAAAAGCGTTGCTGCAAATTTTTTCATCTGTTAACGCTTCCATTGAGGTATGGGCTTATGGAAGCAGGGTAAATGGCACGGCGCATGATGGCAGCGATTTAGACCTTGTATTATTCTTTAATGAACAAATGCCAAATCCCGCTGCAGTTATGAATGCGCTTGCTGAAAAGATAAGAAACAGCAGCATTCCCATACTTGTGGAAATAAGAAACTGGTCGCAGCTTCCTGAAAATTTTAAGAAAAATATAGTATAGAACAGCAGCATGAAGTATTTTTTACCCGCCTTCAGCCTGCATGGAATGAGCCTGCCGGGAAATAAAAAATAAATAAGATAACTGCCCTACATCAGCAATGCCAGCAGGCGCCCATAGGCTCCTTCAAAAAATCCCGGCGCTTTATTCCATTCATTTAAAGAAAGTTTATCAGCTATTTTAATGAATGGCTTTTCCAATAATTCATCAATATCAGCTTCATTCAGGGGCTTATAATTACTTGTTTCAAAATGATGTTGCCACATATCATCATTAACCCCGGCAAAAAGATCACTGTTGAATTGCTGTTTCAAATTATGATGGATCGTGTTTTTGAAGTGCTCAAAATATTTTCCGGCCAGTTGCAGCGTAACACTGAAATAATTTCCCCACCAGAAAAAACTTCTTATGGCAAACACATCCCCTTTAAAAAAAATTCTTGGATAATCCATCATTACATAAGGAAGCTGCAGATAATTTTCACCTTTATAAATTTTGGGAGACGTATCAACTATTTCCCGGGGCAGCCAGGTTTTATTTTCAGCCAGCGTTGTTTTATAGCTTTCACTCAACGCACCAAATAAATCATATACCTTTTTTATGATACTATTCTTTGTTAAAATAAATTCGCTGTTTACAACCAGTTCCAATTCATTTTTTGAAAGCTCTACATTTGTGGCGGCCATAAGCATATTTTAAAACTTATTGCAAAGTGTTTAAAAAACTTGATATACTTATTGTTAAAGCATTTGTGGGGCCTTTTATTGCCACTTTTCTTATTTCACTGTTTGTATTGGTAATGCAGTTTTTCTGGCTGTATATTGACGACCTGGTAGGCAAGGGGCTTGATATAATTACCATTTTAAAGCTAATAAGTTATGTAGCTGCCACAGCAGTGCCGCTGGCATTGCCGCTGGCATTATTGCTTTCATCCATCATGACGTTTGGAAATCTCGGCGAAAGCTTTGAATTAGTGGCTATAAAATCGGCGGGCATTCCGCTGTTGCGGTTTATGGCGCCGCTGCTTATAGTTGCAGTGCTTATAAGCGGCGTTGCTTTTTTATTTGCCAATAATATCATACCTGTTGCTAATCTTAAGCTGAACGCTTTAAAATATGATATAATTGTTACCAAGCCTGCGCTCGATATTAAAGAAGGTGTTTTTTATGATAAGATTGAAGGCTTTGTAATTAAGGTTGGTAAAAAAGAAAAAGACGACAGCACCATTCACAATGTTGTTATTTACGAAAAGAATAATGGCCCGCAGGATGATTTCCTGGTGGCCAACAGCGGTGTAATGAAGGTAACGCCTGATAAACGTTTTCTTCAGTTTACATTGCATGATGGGTGGCGTTACCAGGAAAACGGGAACAAGTACAGTACCAATACAGATTTTATCAGGCTGGGCTTTAAAGATTATCAAAAAGACTTTGACCTCAGCAGCTTTCAAATGAATAAAACGGAAGACAGCCTGTTTAAGTGGGATCCGAAAATGCTCACCGTGCATCAGCTAAACCTGTCTATTGATTCCATAACCAAACTGAGAGATTCTAGTATTAACCGGTTAAAATCGCAGTTGCGGCCTGCGCTCATTTTTTTAAAATACCGGGACAGTGCCTGGATGCTGCCCGATTCCTTAAAAAACAAGCCCCTGAAAAATATGCGGTCAATTATCCCGGACAGCATGTCATCAACCGTGTATGAACGGGCATCTTCCTCGTTAAGCTCCATAAAAGGGTTTGTTGACCTTGCGCAGAACGAGTACAGCGAAAAGCAAAACTTTTTGCGTAAAAACCGGGTAGAATGGAATCGTAAATTTAGTTTATCATTTGCCTGCATTGTGCTTTTTATGATCGGGGCGCCGCTGGGCTCCATCATTCGAAAAGGCGGCCTCGGCTCGCCGCTGGTGTTTGCCGTTATTTTCTTTGTTATATTTCATTTGCTCAACACATTCGGAGAAAAATTTTCAAAGCAGGGTGTTACAAGTGCTGCTTTCGGCATGTGGCTTTCCAGTATTGTTTTGGTGCCTGTGGGCATATTTCTTACCTCGAAAGCCATGAGAGATTCGCAATTGTTCAATAAAGAATTTTATTTCAGGTTTTTCAAAAGGGTTAAATCAACTTTAAAAAAAACGCAGCCTGCTGATGAAGTCTGATCGCCCGATCCGTTTGTTTTCCGGGCGATGGTGACAGGCATTTTTCAAGACAAACATTATTCAATTCAACAAACTGCATTTGCAAACAGCACAACAAAATTTTAAGGTTCAAAAATGGATTACGGCTTTATCTGTAATACTTTTTGCGGCAAAGATCGTAGCCTATTATTTTACCAATTCACTGGCTGTGCTTTCCGATGCGCTTGAAAGCATTGTGAATGTTTTGGCCGGCTTTATAGGGCTGTATAGTTTATATGTGGCGGCAAAGCCGAAAGATGCAGACCATCCTTACGGGCATGGCAAAGCAGAGTTTGTTTCTGCTGCCGCCGAAGGATCGCTTATTGTAGCATCAGGCATACTCATCCTCTACGAAGCCGTCATAAATTTTATATCAGCCCGGCCGCTTGAAAAACTTGATAAAGGCGTATGGCTTATTGCGCTTACAGCCGTGCTGAATTTTATTGCCGGCCTGATTTGTTTAAAAATTGGAAAACGCAACAGATCGCTTGCTTTGCAGGCAAGCGGACGGCATTTAATAATTGATACATGGTCAACATTGGCTATTGTTGCAACGCTTGCCATTATTTTATTCACGAAGTTTTACTGGCTTGATAAGATAGTTGCCTGTATTATTGCTATTGCAATTATCTTTAACGGGTATAATATTGTGCGCAGATCACTGGCCGGCATAATGGATGAAGCAGATATGCAGTTGCTTGAACGGATGGTGCGGCTGCTTAATGAAAAAAGAAGGCCGGACTGGATTGATATACACAATCTGCGCATTATAAAATATGGTAGCATATTGCATATAGACTGCCACCTTACGCTTCCTTTTTATTTGAATGTACTGGAAGCGCATGAAGAAGTGGTGGCATTGGAAAATTTAATTATTTCTGAGTTTGGAGACCAGGTTGAAATGTTTGTTCATACCGATGGCAGCTACCCGGTAAGCTGCGCCGTTATATTTGATGAAAAGGGTAAATCTTCCTGTGTCTCTCTGCGGGAAAAGAAAGAATGGAAGCTGGAAAATATAATGAAGAATGAACGTTTTGGCATGTCGCAGATAGCAGCGAACGATCCGGTATAGTTTAATTGAATTGCTTAATATTGTTTGCAACCGAACCCGCTTATTTCGTTTTATATGAAGTGTTTTATTATCGGCATTTGTTTGCTTTTTATTTCACCTTTTATTAAGGCCCAGGCTAATAGTGCACATACGCGAATCAGCGTTATAACCTGCGGCCCGGGCGATGAATTGTATTCCTTATTTGGCCATACGGCATTGCGCATCATTGACAGCATGCACCATACGGATATGGTATATAACTGGGGCGGGTTTACTTTCGACCAGCCTAACTTCTATCTCAAGTTTATGCGCGGCAAGCTGTTGTATTATTCCTCCGCCGATGCATTCCCCGACTTCATGTATGAATATTTACAGGATCACCGCAGCGTGTATGAGCAGGAATTAAAAATAGATAGTGCTTCAAAACAAAAAATCATGGATGCCATTAGCTTCAACATGCAGGGCAATAACCGTTTTTATAAATACGATTTCCTGCTCGACAACTGTACAACGAGGGTAAAGGATATTGTGCTAAAAAATATTGAAGGCGCTGTTATACAGAATAAGATTGTTCCTGAAAATACCACTGCACGGGACCTCATACACCATTATCTTGAAAGAGGCGGCCAGCACTGGACGAAAATGGGAATAGACATCCTGCTTGGCAGCCGAGTTGACCAGGTGGTTTCAAACGATGAAGCTATGTTTATGCCTGCATTTTTTATGAAGGGCCTGGCAGAGGCAACAGATAAAGGCGTGTATTTGGCAAAAGATGCAACGGTTATATTAAAGGGAAATGAGGCAGACAGATCCTCCGGCAAATATGTTCCGCTTATTATACTCGCCATAATTTCCATAGCCCTGTTTTTCGTGTCCGGGCATAAAGCAAACTGGGCTAATAAGCTAACAAGTTTTACTGATGCTTTGCTGCTGTATATAACCGGCCTGATAGGTGTTCTTTTATTATTTATGTGGTTTGCAACAGATCATACAGTTTGCAAAAATAACATGAACCTGGTTTGGGCTTTGCCGTTTAATTTGCCTGTTGCGTTTTGTTTAATTAAAAAGCCTTCCTGGTTAAGTAACTATTTTTTTATAATAGCCGTTATCACAGCCGTATTTATTGTTACCTGGTTCTTCATACCCCAGCAACTAAACATAGCCCTGCTGCCTGTGGTGGTTTTATTACTATACCGTTATGCAGTCCTTTCCAATAAATACCGGAAAGCAGCTTAAAATGAAAAAAAATATTGCTTATAAAAATATTGTTTTGTCATATCATGTTTATGGTGAAGGTTTCCCTGTGGTATTATTGCATGGGTTTGCTGAAACATATACGATATGGCGTAATCAGTTTAATTTTTTAAAAGATTATTTTCAATTGATCGTGCCCGATCTGCCCGGCTCCGGCGAATCGGGATTGTTCAAAACCGGTAAAGGGAACTTAAGCATTGATGAACTGGCAGATAGTGTTTATGCAATAATTATAAATGAAAATATAGGCCGTTGCATCATGCTTGGCCACAGCATGGGCGGATATGTTACATTATCGTTTGCTGAACGATATGCTGATAAATTAAAAGCGTTTGGCTTTGTGCATTCAACGGCTTATGCTGATAATGAGGAGAAAAAACAAAACCGGCAACGCGCCATTGAAATAATGGAAGCCTATGGAAGCTATGCTTTTTTAAAGACGGTCACCCCCAATTTATTTACCGCAGCTTTTAAGGAAAAACATGCTGAAGTGGTAAAGCGTTTAATTGAAGACGGGAAGCATTTTAAAAAAGAAAACCTGCAGCAGTATTATTATGCCATGATGGGCCGGGCAGATAAAACCTATCTGCTCAGAAACAATATATCGCCTGTTTTATTTGTTTTGGGGGAAGAAGATATGGCTGCCCCCTTGAGCGATGTTTTAAAACAGGTGCATGAGCCTGAAATTGCATACATTCACATTATGAAAAACATGGCGCATGCAAGCATGCTGGAAGCGCCGGAAAAGCTAAATGCAATATTGAAGAATTTTATAGATGACGTGGCATAGGCATTTACATATTTTTAAGTTATTGTTTGTATTGGTATGTTTATTATCAGCACAAAAATCCTATGCAGATCATCTTAAAGGCGGCTGGATGAAATATACCTATACCGGTAAAACAGGCAGCACGCTTAATTACAAAATTTCCTTTTATCAGTATTCTGATTGCGACCAGGCCGAAAAGGTGGATGCAGGTATTTATCTTGCCGTATTTGCCGGTAATTCCACGTCTTCCTTAATGGTTAAATACGTTGCTGAAACAAGCTTGTCTAAAGAATCAAAAAGCGATTTCGGGCCCTGCTTTCAAAACCCGCCCGATGTATGTTATCTTGTGGCTGTATATACTACCACCATTGGCGTTCCCGAAAACGAAAGCGGTTATGTGCTTACGGTGCAGCGGTGCTGCCGCATTTCCGGCATTGAAAATGTGCCTTCGTCCAATACAGTTGGGCTAACTTATACCCTAAGCATACCGGGCGGAAGCAACAGTGAGGATAACAGCCCGGTATTTAGCTTCAATGATGCTTCTGCCATTTGCGTAAGCTCGCCTTTCTCCTTCGATTTTTCTGCGGAAGATATAGACGGCGATTCCCTCGTATATTCATTATGCAGCGGCTTAACCGGGGGCACCGAGTTAGAGCCCGTAGTAGAAGATCCCCCGGCGCCGCCATACAGTTCTATTTCCTATACATCTCCGTATTCAGGTTCCCAGCCGCTTGGCTCGGCCGCTTCCATTGATCCGGCAACCGGCATATTTTCCGGCACCGCCCCTGCAACCACAGGCACCTATGTAGCTGCCGTTTGCATTGACGAATACCGGAACGGTGTTTACATCGGGCATACAAGAAAAGAATTGCACCTTGAGGTTTCTAACTGTAAAACAGGCGGGGCCCGGTTAGATTCTTCCTATATATCCTGCGATGGCTTTGATTTTACCTTTGTGAATGGGGCAGGCACAAGCGCTGACTATACATATTTCTGGGATTTTGGCGTTACCACTTTAACCACAGATACTTCATCAGAAGCGCAGCCCACCTATACTTATCCTGATACAGGCGTTTACACGGTTAAACTAAAAGCGCAAAACACGGCCGGCTGCGAAGATTCCGCAGAAACGGAAGTGAAAATTTACCCGGGCTTTGCCACAGATTTTTCCATTGATGGCAGTTGCATCTTCAATCCATACAATTTCACAGACCTCACCACCACAAAATATGGTTATGTGGATTCATGGAAATGGTATTTTGGCGAAACCGGCACATTGGACGATACCATCCAAAACCCTGTTTATAATTATACAGATACCGGGCAAAAAACAATAACATTGATCTCAACCAGTTCCAAAGGTTGCATAGACACTGCTACCAAAGCGCTTGATGTTAGCACCGGTCCCGATGTATCTCTCGGCTTCAGGGATACGCTTATCTGCAGCATTGACACGCTAAGGCTGAATGCATCTTCCACCACAGCCGGCGCCACATTTAGCTGGCTGCCGGCATATAATATAATTGATGCCAATACCGCCAATCCTTATGTTTACCCAAAACAAACCACTGTCTATAATCTCACGGTAAATTATAAAGGTTGCGAAGCAGAAGACTCGGTTACCGTGAATGTTATTGATAAAGTATTGCTGGAACTGCCTGCCGATACGGCTATCTGTAAAACCGACAGCATACAGATTACGCCATCAACCAATGCACTTTACTTTTTGTGGCAGCCGGCAGACGGCTTAAGCAGCGATACCACAAAGGCGCCCATGGCTGCTCCTTTGTCAAGCACACAATATACGCTTACGGCTTCTGTAGGAAAATGCACGGCCACAGATGCAATGAACGTAACGGTAGCGCCATATCCCACTGCTGATGCCGGCAGCGATGTAAGTATTTGTTATGGTAATACAACCCAGTTGAATGCAAGCATTGAAGGCTCCGTCTTTTCATGGGCGCCGGTAAGCTCGCTTATTAATCCGGAAAGTTTATCGCCCATTGCCGGGCCGCAATCAACAACAACGTATGTGCTGTCGGTAACAGATACAATTGGCTGCCCCAAACCTGTAAGCGATTCGGTTGTGGTAACCGTTATTCCAAAAGTAATTGCTGATGCCGGTAACGATACGGTTATTGTAAGGCAGCAGCCATTGCAGCTTAATGCAACAGGCGGCACCAATTATGAATGGTCACCCTCATCTAATTTAAGCAATCCGTTTATAGCCAATCCGGTTGCAACATTTACAGACGGGCCCGATACGGTTACATACAGCGTGAAGGTAAGCACGCCGGAAGGCTGCTACAGTTACGACAGCATTAAGATATATATTTTTGAAACAGGCCCCGAAGTATTTATACCCACAGCTTTTACACCCAATGGAGATGGTGTGAACGATGTATATAAAATAACAGTTGCCGGGATGAAACAGTTTTCCTACCTGAGAATTTATAACCGCTGGGGCCAGTTGCTTTTCAATACCGGAACGCCAAACAAAGGCTGGGATGGCACATACAATGGCAATAAACAACCAAGCGGCACTTACGTTTACGTTGTGGCGGCAACAGATTATAATAACAAGCCTTACTTTAAAAAGGGCACTTTTGTTTTAATAAGATGATGAGCGGCTTGTATAAATCGCCAAACGCAAAAAACTTTGAGGGTTTGCGTATTGTTCCCTTTTTTCATAAATTACATTTCTTCTAACAGTTCTGAAAGTTTGTCCGTATAAGTATTTCTTATAATTTTCGTTTTAGTGGAATAATCTTTGAGATAAACCTTGTGCATGAAACAATCTGCCATACTGTTTTGTTTTTCTACGGCTTTTATTTTAATGGCTTCTTCCTGTAACAGTGTTTTGCAGAAAGACTATGAATTTCATTATTATCCGGAGAAAAATATATATTACGATGTTGGGAATAAAGAATATATCTATTCTTTAGACGGCGGCCAAACCTGGGATTCGCTGTTTGTGGCTTCCGGCAAAGAGCCTGCTACGCTTGGCAATAAACAGGTTTTGCACAGTGAATCGCATGCCATCTGGCTGAATAACGCTCAGCATGTTCAGCAATACAACGGTCATATAATAAATGTTTTGGCAAGCGATACGGCTGTATTAAACCAGGGCCTTGCAGCAGAGCGTAAAGTGAAAAGAACGGTAAATCCGGCGCCTCAAAATAAAGAGCCTGAAAAAAAACCCGGCTTTTTTAAGAGGCTTTTCGGTAAAAAAAATAAAGATTAGATGAAAACTAAAACTTCTTTCTGGCAGCGCATGGGCTTTCACGAATGGTTCCTTAAACGTGAAGCAACCTATAATGTAAAACAAACGCAGCCGCTTACTGCTGCTGATGTATATAAATATATTGTTCAGCGATTTGAAGATTCCATAAAAGAGCTCTCATTCGCTAACCGCGTTGTTTTCTTTCATGAATACATCGTGTGTTTTAATGAAGATGATTACAACCAGTTCGCGCAAAATAAAAAAGGCATTTTCGGGCTGATTGTACAGGAATGTATAAAACAGTTTTACAATATTCTCGAACGCTGCCACAATGAAGGAAAAATAGTAGCGCCGGCTTCCAATAAATGGGTGTTTCGTTTTGCAGCGCATCCTGAATATTTGCCCGGCGATAAAAGTGTAATCGGCAAACTAATGCCAGGCAGCCTGCAGCAGAAAAAAGAAAGTGTGCGCGTTACTTTCATTCCAAGGCAAACGGGTATTGCGGAAACCTTTGATGTAAACCCCGAATTACTGGATGGCTTTATCTTTTACAGCGACGGCTATTATGAAATTGCTTACAACCCGCATTTCCGCATGCAGGATACAGTTGTAAAAAACGGTGCGCCTAAGCTCCTTGCAAGGTTTGAGACGATTGTGCCTGATAAAGAATTTGCAGGGAAAAAAATTGAATATTACATGCGCGAACCGGATGTGCTTATTTCAGGTAAGGATGAAGCTGCTGATAAGGAAGATATTTTCCGCATACCGTCAGAATGGGTGAATACGCCGCATTTGCGCGTGAAATTTAATAAGGATGACCATAAATTTTATCTCGCTTCTTTTGGGGAAAAAACGCTGGTGAATGAAAATGAAGTAGTGGCGAGCGATATGGATAACCCGGTATGGGTTCCGTTGCCGCTTAATTCACGTATTGTGCTGAATGGTATTGTGGGCGTGAATATTTTTAAATCATGAACGTGAAACGTCAATCGTCAAACGTGAAAACCCTGAAAGGTTTTTTGGAATGCAGCAGTCAAAATATTTTAGGTGTTGAAGGCAGTCTGTTTAAAGTAATTTGATAATTCGAAGTATAAATATCAATTGGGAATATAAAAAAATGAACATTGTTACATTCACGTTTGACGATTCACGTTTGACGAAAAAAATGTTCAAAAAACATCAACCATGCTAAATATCATTCTTTCATCATCGCTGTTTATTGTTTGCCTGTTGCTGCTGGCTGCGAATTTTCGCGATGTAAAAAAAACGCACAGGAACGATGGCTGATAACTTTTACGGCAATACGGATACAGGCAAAATGCGCGACAATAATGAAGATAACTTTATTGCCCAGACGATCGTACATGATAAATATATTGTTGGCTGTGTTATTGACGGTGTGGGCGGATATGAAGGCGGTGAAGTGGCGGCAGCGCTTGCCCGTACAGCTATTCTTAATACATTAAAAAACGCTTCGGGCGATATAATTGATATACTGAAAACCGCAATGGCCGGGGCAAGTAAAAAGATTGTTGAAAAAAAACAAACAAGCGCGGAACATGCCCAAATGGCTTGCGTGGTAACGCTTGCACTGGCTGATATAAATGAAAACAAATTTTATTACGCGCATGTGGGCGATACAAGATTATATCTCTTTCGTGATAACTCGCTGGTAAAGGTTACGCATGATCATTCCTTTGTCGGCTTTTTGGAGGAAAGCGGCCGCTTAACGGAAGAAGCCGCGATGAGCCATCCCAAACGAAATGAAATCAATAAAGCATTGGGCTTTGATGAAGAAAAATTTTTGGAATCAGATTATATTGAAACAGGCGAATCACCTTTTTTGCCGGGTGATACTTTATTGCTCTGCAGCGATGGCCTGTATGATATGATTAACAGCCGCACCATCGCCGGCATTTTAAGTTCATCGCACAGCCTGAAAGAAAAATCTGCCGCTTTAATTGATGCCGCCAATCTTGCCGGCGGAAAAGATAATATAACCGTTGTTTTAATTAAGAATGATAAATCGCCTTCACAGTATGAAGCAACCAGGCCCGTTGTAAAGAAGGCAGGTGCGGAGGAAGTAATTACAGAACCACAGCGCGTGGAATACATTCAGAAGGAAGTGGCGGTTAAGAAAAGCAGCGGCGCAGGCGCTCGTTTTTTGATAGTGCTTTTCCTGCTGCTGCTCGCTGCGCTTGCCTGGTTTATTTACAAGGATTATTTTATAAAAGATAATACACAAACCGTTATTGCAGATGAACCTGCGGTTGCAAGAAACAGCCAGGTTGTACAATTATCAGACAGCATAAGGAACTCGAAATCAAATATTATTTCATTAAGAACCCTTTTTGGCAATAACCCTAAAATCGTTATAAACGATTCATTGCTTATAAAGGCAGATACGCTGATTATTCACGGCAATAATGCCACATTCGTTGCCGATTCAGGTTATAACGAAGCAGCTTTTATTTTCTTCCCGCAATGCAAATATGTGCTGCTCGACAGTATAACATTTCAAAGCTTTAATACAGCATTCATTGCCCGCAATACGTCTGTGCATTTAAAAGATGTACGGTTTAAAAACTGTATTGCGCCTGTTTTGTATGCTGTAAGCCTGCCCGGTGATATATATGTATCCGGCGTTATTTCAGACAGCGCTTTATTAAAAATTGATTCCGCTAAAACCATTGTTCACGAAAGATGAATGCAAAAGCAGGCCCGCATATAAACAGGAATACGGAAAGAATTTTCTTGCTGCTGATAGCTGCGGTAATGGCTGTGCTTTTTTATAAAATGTACCTGGTTATACATGCCGGTTTTAAAGACGTTCCGGAACGTGTGAAAAATGGCACAATGATTAACCTGAATGATGCACACTATGCCAGGAACATGCAAATGCTGCTGCAAAAGGGCCGTTACTTCAGCGATGAAAAAGATATTAACCTGATTAGTTCAACTTTTGAAAAGTCCAGGCTGGCAGACAGCGTTGCAATAGATAATATAGGCGATCTCAATAAAAAACAATACAGTGTTCCCGCAGAAACAGCCCTGGCGCAGGGCGGCGAATCTTTTAAGAAAAGAGTAAGGAGCGAAAGAATGGCCCTGGGCATAACCGGTAAAGACAGTGCGCTGTTTGCATGGCAGCAGAAAAATGCTTCCGCCATTAATTCAGTTAACGATCTGCATGCAGGCAGCCATAGCATTAACGGGTTAATACAGGAGGCGGGCGCTGCTGTGCCAAATGTTATTGTTCGTCTGCAACTGGTTTTACCGCAGGATAGTTTATACAGCAATACCGTGGAAGAGATTGACAGCATGCTGCAGCAGAGTACCATCACGGTAAGAAAAACCTATGCCGTTGATTCATTAAACAATAAACAGCTGCAATCGTTGATTGCCTATACACAAACAGATGCAAAGGGCCGTTTCTCTTTCAAAAACCTTCCGGACAACAAAACCTACCAGGTGCTTCCGCTGCAAATGAATTATGCTTTCGGTTATGCGCAGGGCATAGAAAAATTAGACCATGATGCATCGTTTAATTTCTACCGTTCACCGCATCGCTTAAAACTTTTTTCAACAAAAGATTTCAGTTCATTAAAAAAAGAAAAAGCGTTTATTGTAAGAACCCCGGATGAAGTAATGCAATGGTTCTGGATCATCTCCATTTCTTTTATTGCAGGATTTCTCTTATTGCATATAATTATGAGCGTGTGGTTTAAACATGCTGACCAGCTAATACTTCCGGCCGTAATGGTGATTACCGGTTTATCTTTTATAACCTTGTTTAGCCTGCAGGATCCCTTGCGCGACTGGTTCCTGGCAAGAAATACAACCGGCTATTTTATTGCCGGCATTCTTGGGATGATCCTGTTGTTATTATTCGATCTAAAGCGTTTTACAACCGATTCAAAACGCTATCGCTTATTTGTTTTCAGCAAAATGAAGCTTGCTTCAAACGGATGGCCCTGGGCTGTTATCGCATCAGGCCTGCTTGCCATGACATTGATGTTTGGTACCGGCCCTGAAGGCAGCGGCGTTAAAGTAAATCTCTTTGGTTTTCAGCCAAGTGAAATTGTAAAATTTGTTATTGTATTTTTCCTTGCCGGTTTCTTTGCCACCAATGAAAAATTTATTTCTTCTTATTTTACCTGGACAAAGCGAAGCCGGTTCTTTGTGTTTGCATTAGTTGCCATACTCGCAACCATATTTCTCTTTTTAATGCTGGGCGATTTAGGCCCGGCCATGGTTTGCTGTTTCACCTTTATTATTTTATTTTCTTTTTCGAGGGGCGATTTTTTGCATATAATTATATCTGTATTATTTTATGTGCTCGCTGTTTGGTTACTGGATAATGTATTAACAGCTACGGCTGTTACCGCTGTATTTTTTGTTATCTACACGTTGGCGGTTACAAAGAAATTAAGCGAATCGTCTGTGATGGCTTTGGTGGTTATTGCAGCATTTTTGCTGCTGGATACAATACCATTGATCGCACAATATTTTCCCGGGCCTATGGAAAGGTTAATTGATCGTAAAGCTATCTGGCAGGATCCATGGAATAATGAAGTGTTTGGCGGCGACCAGATTGCAAACGGAATCTGGGCCATGTCAAGCGGCGGCGTAACCGGGCAGGGCGCAGGAGAGGGGTTTGCTAAAACAATCCCGGAAGCGCATACAGATATGATATTGCCGGCCATGGGAGAGGAGTTTGGCTTCATGGGAATTATAAGCGTGTTCATTGTGTTTTTCATTTATCTGCACCGTTCCATTGTTATAGGCCGGCATTCGGGACGGCCGTTTTTATTTTATATATGCTCGGGAATCGGTATTGCCACCTTTGTTCAGTTTTTGCTGATTGCAGGAGGGTCAGTGGGCGCCCTGCCTTTATCGGGTGTGGCCCTGCCGTTCATGAGTTATGGCGGCTCGTCATTAATAGTCAATATGCTGGCAGCAGGATTTTTATTATCTGCCTCAACGGTGCAGGGCTCGCCTGTGCAAATGAAATTTATATCGCAGCAACAGGATAAAAACCTTATGCCCGCATTAATGGCCGCATGTGCGGGCATTGTACTGCTTGGCGTGAGCGTCTCAAAATATTTATTCAATAATACGCAGTGGATTGTGCAGCCGGCATTGGTAGCAGACAGGAGCGGCGCAAGAATGTTCAGTTATAACCCGCGCATCAGCATCTTAATGAACAGGCTGCAGGCCGGTAATTTGTTGGACAGGAATGGCCGCATACTGGCCACCAGCCACCAGGATTTAATCAATACACAACGCGATTCTTTGCTGGCCCTGAACATACCGGAAGAAGATATTAATGCCATGTTTTATAAACGGCAGGATCGTTATTATCCTTTCGGCGCACAAATGTTTTTCTGGACGGGCGATGCCAATACCAATGTATTCAATGGCGCATCCAATGGTTATTTTGCCGAATACTGCGAAGCGGCTGAGATGCGTGGTTTCCCTGTTCCCAAAAACAGTTTCTCCGTAAGTGCAACACGTTTTCATGAGCAACGTTTTCTGCCGGAAACATCAACGGAGATGAGTGTGGAAAAGAAAGATTATAGCGCATTGGCGCCCTTATTAATTGCCGGTATAAACAGCGCTGCTGTGGATGCATTCAAAAATAAAAACCGCGATGTGCATTTAACGCTTGATGCCGCCCTGCAAACAAGGATACAGCAATCATTGCAAAGCGACGATTCGCTGGTGAACAACCGGGTTTCCGTTGTGGTGATGGAAGATAAAACCGGCGATGTGCTGGCTTCAGCCAATTACCCCCTGCCGCCTGTGAACGACTGGGATCAGCTTAATCTTTCCCCACAGCAGCAAAATGAACTGCCAGGCTGGATTACAGATAACGATATTGGCTTCACCATAGCATCGCAGCCTGGTTCAACGGCGAAGCTTGTTACGGCGCTTGCCGCATTTAATAAATTAGGCCTCGCTGCTGCAAAAAAAATTATTAAGGTATATCCCGCAGACCTTATACGTACCAAAGGTTATGAGCCTGATGAAGCGGGTAATATAAATATTGAACGTGCTATTGTAAGATCAAATAATTCATTTTTTATACGGCTTGCCAATGAATCGCAGTTGCAGGAATACATGGGCGACCTGTATTTGAAATCAGGCATGTTTTTGCATGGCGTTGGCGGCTATTATTATGATTATGACATGAATAATAAAAAACAGGAAGAGGCATGGAAAAATATATGGCGTAAAACCGAGTTTGCCAGTTTAAAAACGTATAACCCCTCTAACATCAGGAGAACAAGAGGTAAAGGCATTTCGGGCATGGCCTGGGGGCAGGGAGAGTTAATTGCCACACCTGCCGCCGTAGCCCGTGTGGCATCTGGTATTGCCAATAACGGCACGATGATGCAAAGCCGTTATGTTTTAAAAGTAAGCGGTAAACAAACAAAGCTGGCGCCGGGCATTGAGTTAACGAATGATTCTGCATCGAAGCTGATGACAAAATATATGATCGAGCAAAGCCTTCCTAAAGTTTCAAAATTGGGAATAAGCGTTGCCGGCAAAACAGGCACACCGGAGCGTATTGTGAAAAATGAAAGGGTGAACGATGGCCTTTACGTTTTCTTCGCACCTAATCCAAAAGACAGTGGTAACATAGTGGTTTGTGTGCGCATTGAAAGCTGCCAGGGCTCAAGCGTGGCGGTTAAGCTTGCCGGTAAACATGTTGTTCCTGTATTAGAACAGATGGGTTATATAAAAGGTTTTGGAGAAGATAAAAAGAAACCGGTGAAGAAAGAGCCGGTTATAGCAAAGCAACAACTTGCGGTTAACCGTGATCAGCCCAATACAAATAATCAACAATAAATAATGATAATATGCTTAGCTTCTTAAAAAAAGACAAACAGCCCAAAGATGTAAAAACATTAAGGAGCGACCTGCTTGATTTTATTAAAGATCAATTAAAAAAAGCAGAAGGCGAAGGCGCCGATATTAAAGGCATGCATTTATATATCAACTGCCATGCGCAGGATAAATTTTTATACGAGAGCGCTGTATATATAAACGATACCGAACAGTTTAGAGAAGAAATACAGCGCATAGCCGATGATTTTGATATCAGCCTCCATACAGGCTGGCAGTTCCAGGTTTTTTGTGAGGAAGAGGTGCCGCCGGAAGCTATACAATCTGCAAGCCTTGATGCTGCTATATTTATATCAACCCGGCAGCGGCCTGCTATCAGGCGGGAAGCAATTGCCTACCTGAAGGTATTGAATGGTGAAGCGGAGCAGGCCGTTTACACGCTTACATCATCCGGTAAAAAAATTAATATCGGCCGTGAAAAAAATGTGCAGGTTGCCGATGGTTATTTGCGCCAGAACCACATCGCTTTTACTGACAGCAGCAGCAACAAGAGCAATAAATCCATCAGCCGCCGGCATGCGCATATTGAGTGGAATGAAGAGCTTGGCGCATTTTTTTTATATGCAGATGAAGGCGGCATTCCGCCGGCAAATAAAGTGAAAGTGAAACCTGAAAAAGGCGCAGAAGTAAAACTGATCACTACGGAAGTGGGTTATCATTTAAAAGAAGGCGACCAGGTGATTTTGGGTGAATCGGCATTGCTGGAGTTTAGTTATTCGGAATAATGAACGATGTGTTTATGTGAAGTTGGAGACTTCGCGCATAAGGCTTGTGAAGTCCGGGCACCACAAGTGTTCGAAACCTGCATTAGCGATCCGCGATCCATAGAATCGCCCACGTGTGTGGAAATAATTGTGCCAGGGGGGATTCCACACCGTAGGTGTGGAGCGCGTAAACGTTCCGTTCCAATGGAACGGTAAAGAAACATTACGGGCAGCATTGTACACACATTAAGCCTCTGTGAGGCTTTAAGAAAATAGTTTCGAACAGCTATGGTCAGGAGACTTCGCAGAGCAGGAACGCGGTCAGACGCTTCAAAGCGTCAGACCGGTAGCAACCGCCCGGCACAAAGCGTAGCGCAATTGTATGAATAAAAATAAAAATCGTCTGGCATGAACATGTATGCCAAAGAAAATATTTGTATTATTAGCAGGCTGAAGCCGTTTTGTATAGTTTAAAATAAATGTTTATCCGGTACATTAATGAGTAAAGTTTTTACGATAACATCAGGCCTGGAAACTATGGGTGCCCTTAAAACAGGCGGCCAGGGATCTGTGTATAAAGGCCGGCGCATGGGCGAAATTATCACCGCCATTAAACTGTTGCCCACGCCTATTTACAGTGAAACAGCCGATGATAAAAACTTTACCCATTTTCAGAATGAAGTACAGAAATTAAAAAAAGTGAATGAGCAGCCCAACCCCAATGTTGTAAAGCTCGTCAGCTCCGGCGTAACGGAAACAGGCAATTTTCCATACATTGAAATGGAATTTATTGAAGGGCCTGACCTGGAAGAATTATTAAAGCTGCCACACGACCCTGTTTTTACTATAAAAGAATGTTTGAAGGTAGCAGAACAGTTATCCGGCGCTCTGGCGCATTGCCATCGCTTTAATGTAAAGCATGGGGACATAAAAAGCAATAATATAAAATTTAATGTGCGTACCGGCAATTATGTTTTACTTGATTTTGGCCTGGCCATCATGAGCGATGAAGACAGGCGCACCAGCCTGCGCCATGCGGGCGCAATAGAATTTATGGCGCCTGAACAAAATGAAGGCCGCATGTTGTTTGAAACAGATGTGTACAGTTTTGGCGTGGTGATGTTTGAGCTCCTTGCCGGCGTTGTTCCCTTTCCGTTAAAAGATAAAGGCGAAACATCCCGCAATGCCGTAATGCTTGCGCACATGGAAAATACGCCGCCCAATATTTTTGCGCTGCGTGGAAAGGCGCTGCCGGAATCATGGAATAGTGAGAAGAAAGAAAGTGAAATGCTGATACCGGAGTGGCTGTTTACAATGGTATATCGCTGTCTTGAGAAGAAGCCTGAAAACAGGTTTGCAAGCGGCATGGCCTTGCATGACTTTGTTGTGAGAAACAGTGTTTTCTTTGCAAAAGGCGAAGCTTCAGACCAGATCAGATTGTTGCAGCAGGAAAACCGTAAGCTGCTTGAACAGAACAGGAACCTGCAAAATGAATTGCAGCAGTTTCGTTCCGGCAAAATAACCGTTACCTCTTATCAAACCACTTCAGGGGAAGATATACTTATACAAAAGAAGAAAAGCAGTGCGCCTAAAGTTTTCTTATGGATACTTGCCGGCTTGTTCGTAGCAGCCATCTTTATATATGCCATCCAGTTAAACCATAAAAACAATATCCGTGATACTGCCGGAAGAACATTGCTCACTGATTCTTTAACGCGTATAACACCGCAGCAACAGCAGCAGTTAAACAATGCAAGGGATTTATTAAAAGCCAATAATAAAGACGCTGCGCTCGATATTTACCAAACATTGGCGCAGCAGGAAATCCCGCAGGCCATGTTTCAGTATGCCAACCTTGCATTGCAGGGAAAGAATGACCGGCTGGATTGCAATGAGGCTTTTGAGATGCTTACTAAAGCGAGCGATAAAAATTATCTCCCCGCCAAAACCACACTGGGCTTTTTATATGCATTTGCCAACGATGAAAACACGTTAAAGCAACTGAACTATTATAGCCGTTGCGTATTTCCGCTCAATATTCCCAAAGGCGCTAACTTGTTAATGCAATCAACCGTGCAGGATGATATTACTGCCAGGCAATGGTTAGACAGATTAGATGAAAAGAAGTAAAAGATATAAAAGGATTAATGTTTTATAAGGTTTATTAAAATTGCCTTCGCAACCGTTGGGTCAAGAATAATAGTATCGTTCTCAAAATCAAGTTTTATTCTCCATTTCTGCATGGTCGAAGCACCGATTATTACCTGTTCGCTCAAATCGGGTATTACATAAAATTCATCCGTTAACCTTGTGTCATAATGATAAAAATCGAGCGTTACACGATTCTTGATTTCCATGATTGTAGTAGCAGTAGCGGTTGCCATACGCATGGGTGTATGAAGTGTTGTAAACACTTCAAGCCCTTCTGCTATTTCTTCATTAATGCAGGAATAAGTTGCGCCACTATCAAATAATGCATAAAGATTTTGTTCTCCTTTGCTTCCTTCAAACCGTAAAGGCAACCTGATAACCATGAAATAAATTTGATTAAAGATAACACGGATTGCAATTAGTATTTTAATTTATAATTAGTGATAAATATCTTACCAGGCATTTTTAATGCTTTTGAAAAGAAAACTGTGGATGACAGATGGTTAACAGCAATCAAGGCAGGTTATGTTGCCTGTGCGGTGAGGTAAAAACACATTAAAGAACTGCGGGAATATCTTTCAATTTATCTTCAGAGTTTTTTATTTTATTAGATTTGGAACAACTCAATGCTGCAGCTTATGCATAAATTTTACCGGTGGCTTATTATATTTTATAACTGGGAAGGAACAAAGAAGAAAGGCTCTGCATATTCTTCTTTTGAAATTGCAAAAGGGCAGAAGCAGCTAAAGAAAAATATTATACGCAGCATAAGAAACTGGGCGCTTATAATTTGCGGTATATTTTCGGCGGCCTGCGGGTTAAAAAGCTTTTTGCTGCCAAACCGTTTTATTGATGGCGGCGCCACAGGCATCTCTTTGCTTACTGCCGAAGTAACAGGCGCTTCCGTTTCGGCTTTGCTGGTATTGGTGAATATCCCGTTTGTATTGCTTGGCTATAAAACCATTGGCCGCATATTTGCCATAAAAACAATTATTACCATAACCGGGCTTGCCGTTGTGGTTGCATTTTTAAAGCTGCCTGAAATAACGCATGATGCATTGCTGGTAGCTGTTTTTGGCGGTTTCTTTCTTGGAGCGGGCATCGGGCTTTCCATACGCGGCGGGGCTGTGCTGGATGGTACGGAAATACTTGCCATCTTCCTGAGCAAAAAATTAAATGTATCCATTGGCGATATCATCATTATCGTAAATGCGATCATCTTTTCCTTTGCCGCTTATTTTCTTACCATAGAAACAGCATTGTATTCCATGATAACTTACCTGGCTGCGTCAAGAACACTTGATTTTGTTATTGAAGGCATTGAAGAGTACATAGGCGTTACCATCATATCTGTTCATAATGAAAAAATAAAAAGAATGATAATTGATGTAATGGGTCGCGGCGTTACTATTTATAAAGGCAGCGAAGGCTTTGGCAAAAGCGGTGAAAATAAGGAAAGGGATATTCTTTATACCGTTATAACGCGCCTTGAATTAAGCAAGCTTACTGCAGAAATTGATAAAATAGACAGCGGGGCCTTTATTGTAATGAATAGCGTAAAAGATACTAAGGGCGGCATGATTAAGAAAAGGCCGCTAAAGCATTAATTATTGTTTTGGCACCAGTTCATTTGCCAAAAAAAGTTTCCAGTCTTCCAGCATCTTGCCTTTCAATACGCGGGGAAATTTATGCTGGCCGCCTATCTTGCCCAGCGAGCGCATGAATTGTATAAACGTTTTTTCAGGCAGCACATCCAGAAAAATTTCTTTTAACGCATGGCCTCTTTCCGTGGCATAATCGTCATTGAGCTGTTTAAGATAATCATCTATCTTAAAGCGCAGGGTTTCTGCATTCACCGCATCATCGCAGGCCACATACCAATGGTGGGCAAATAAATTTTCGTGCGGTTCACCCACAACCGTAAATTCAGGAATGGAAATATTCATATCGCTGCTGGCAAACTCAATGGCTTTATTCATGTTTTCAACACTCAGGTGCTCACCCACCAGGCTTAAATAATGTTTGGTACGGCCCGTAATAACTATTTCGCAGCGCTGCTTGTGGGTAAAGCGGATGGTGTCGCCCACAATGTACCGCCAGGCGCCTGCACTGGTGCTTATTACCAGCACATAATCTTTATGCTCCTCTACTTCTGCAACAGTTAAAATCTGCGGATTGGCCACCGGGTCTCCGTTCGCATCAAAATTCTTTTCATCAAACGGGATGAATTCATGGAAGATATGTTCGTTGGTTACAAGCCGCATGCCTTTTGCATTCTGCCTGTCCTGGTAAGCAAAAAAGCCTTCACTGGCAAGATAAGTTTCAATATAGGTAAGCGGTTTGGCAAGGAGCTTTTCAAAACTTTTTTTATACGGCTGAAAGCTTACGCCGCCATGCACATAAAACGCAAGGTTGGGCCATATATCATGAATGGTTTTCAGGTTATACTCCTCAATTATCATTTCCATGCACATCTGTATCCAGGCCGGCACGCCCACAATAAAGCCAATATCCCATTCAGGCGCTTTCTTTACAATTTCCCTCAGCTTACGGTTCCAGTTGCGCTGCCTTGCAATCTTTTTGCCCGGCTTATAAAACGGCTGAAACCAGAATGGTGCTTTTTTAGCCGTAATGCCACTAAGGTCGCCTGCATAATAGCCCGCCCCTTTTTGCAAAGCCGTGCTGCCCCCCAGCATCAGCCATCCTTTGCCTATGGAACGTACAGGAATATCGCTGTAGTTGCGCAAAGAAAGTATCTGCCGCATCATAACTACGCGGTTGCCTTTAAGCAAATCGTTTGTGATGGGAATATATTTGCTGGCAGCCTCGCTGGTGCCGCTGCTTAAAGCATAATATTTTATTCTGCCCGGCCAGCAAACATCCGGATAGCCCTGTAAAGAACGGTGCCACCAGGCATCATAAATTTTATTATAGTTAAACAGGGGAACTTTTTCCTGGAATAACTGCACACAGTTTTCCCGGATGGCAATCTCATCAAAACGGTATTGCTGGCCAAATTCGGTAAACCTTGCTTTATGTAACAATTTCCTTAAAACACGTTCCTGCTGCCTTTTAAAATCATTTTGTGGCAGGCCAAGTCGTGCACGAATAGTTTCAGGAAGTTTGATGTCAAATAATGCCATCCATGTGGTCTTTATTCAAACTACGAAACTACGGAAATTTTACATCAGCATACCAATTTCATTTCCCTCTTAACTAATCAATAAGGATAAACGGGTTTCTGGAAAATAAAGTCAGGTATATTTGCACATGCTTAAACAGGTATTATTCGATGCGGTTAAAACAGCAGCCGCAATTATGAAAGACTATTCCACCCGTAATTTTTCTATCAGCAATAAAGAGGGGATCAACAACCTGGTAACAGAAGTGGACCATAAATGCGAGGAAGTTATTTTTGAGATCATCAGAAAAAATTATCCTGACCACTATATTTTAAGTGAGGAATCGGGAGAGATCATACAGGATTCAAATTATAAATGGATAATTGACCCTATTGACGGCACCGTAAACTATGCCAACCGCATACCGGTATGCTGTGTAAGCATTGGCATAGAAAAAGATGGCAGCATGGAACTGGGCGCTGTTTATAACCCTTTTATAGATGAGCTCTTTTTTGCAGAGCGCGGCAAAGGCGCCACACTGAATGGGCAGCCCATACAGGTAAGCAAAAGGAAAGAACTGGTAAGCAGTTGCCTCGTTACGGGTTTTCCTTACACGTATCTTGATATGCCGAATGGCCCGCTGGAAGTATTTGGCAAATTCATACGAAAAGGCGTGCCGGTGAGAAGGCTGGGCAGCGCCGCCATTGATCTCTGCTATGTTGCTGCCGGCCGCTTTGATGGTTTCTTTGAACATAAGCTGAATGCCTGGGACAGCGCCGCTGGTTTTTTAATAATTGAAGAAGCCGGAGGAAAAGTAACAGATATGAAAGGCAATCCTTATAACCCTTACCAGCCAGGCATAATTGCTACCAATGGCATTATTCATGATGCATTATTAAAAGTGGTACAGGGCGGAGAGGTGGAATGATTTACGATGTACGATTTTGGATTTACGATTTATTTATGTTTGATTGCTTTATATGTGTATAATTCAAAACAAATTTTAATCATAAATTGTAAATTCTAAATCTTTAGCAAAATGACGAAAGAAATTTTAATGCACAGATTAAAGCAATATGCTTTGGACTATGCAAAGCTTGTTTTACGCCTTCCGTATAATATTGTTAATAAAAATTATGCTGATCAGGGTAATCGTTCCGCATCTTCATCAGCAGCAAATTACAGGGCTGCATGCCGGGCAAAATCACACGCAGATTTTATAAATAAATTTAAGATTGTTGAAGAAGAATTGGATGAGTCAACTTTTTTTCTTGAAATGATAGTTGAATTAAATCCTTCGTTTGGCGAATCAATAAATCTTTTGCATAAAGAAGGTGATGAACTGCTGGCCATTATTGTTGCAAGCCTGAAAACTTTGCGCAGCCGGAAATCAGAATAAATAATTAACCCATTAAAATAGCAGAGGCTAAAATCGTAAATCGTAAATCGTAAATAGCAATGAGTAACCGCACAGAAATATCAACGTTGGGAGAATTTGGCCTGATCAATCACCTCACAAAAAACTTTGAAATAAATAATGCATCCACTATTGTTGGGGTGGGCGATGATGCAGCCGTAATTGATCATTACGGAAGGCAAACCGTTGTTACAACCGACCTGTTAATTGAAGGCGTGCATTTCGATTTAATGTACACGCCTTTAAAACACCTGGGTTATAAAAGCGTGATCGTAAACCTGAGCGATGTGTATGCCATGAATGCAACGCCCACGCAAATTACCGTAAGCATTGGCATAAGCAACCGCTTCAGCCTCGAAGCCCTGAATGAATTTTATGAAGGCATTTATGCGGCCTGCGAAAAATATAATGTTGATCTGGTTGGCGGCGATACATCTTCCTCCCAAAAAGGATTTATTATTTCCGTTACGGCAATAGGGGAAATGGCGCCTGATAAATTTGTAAAAAGAAGCACCGCGAATAAAGGCGATTTGATTTGTGTAAGCGGCGATTTGGGCGCTGCATTCTTAGGCCTTACATTACTGGAAAGGGAAAAAGGCATTTACCTCGAAAACCCGCAGGTGCAGCCCGACCTGGAAGGGGAAAATTATATTGTCGGCCGTTTTTTAAAGCCTGAGGCAAGGAAGGATATAACAGCATATTTCGCTGAACAAAACATGGTGCCAACTGCCATGATGGATATAAGCGATGGCTTAAGCAGCGAAATATTACATATAAGTAACCAAAGCAACCTGGGCTGCAGGCTGTATGAAGATAAGTTGCCCATTGCCGAGGAAACCCGCCTGGCTGCTTTTAAGTTTGGGCTCGATCCCACCGTTTGTGCGCTTAACGGCGGTGAAGATTATGAACTGATTTTTACGGCGAAGCAGGATGATTATGATAAACTTGTTTTGAACGATAATATCAGCATAGTTGGTTATATGGCTGATCAAAGCGAAGGCTGCAAACTAATAAGCAAAGGTGGAAATGTTTTTGATATTACGGCGCAGGGCTGGAATGCCTTAAAGTAACGGCGCCAGCCTAAAACTGCACATCAAAGCTGCTTTCTTTTCCATCCCTTGAAATAATCAATGTTGTTTTATCGCCTTTTTTAAAATGCTGCAATGCCTGCATATAGGTTTGCACATCCACAAATTTATAATCGCCCAACTGTAATAAAACATCGCCGGGTTTAAGGCCAATCTTTTCAGCCGTTTTGCCCTTGCTTACACCGTCAATGCGCATGCCGGCGCCGGTAAAGCCATAATCCGGCATTACGCCTAATGTTACAGGCAGGCTCACCATGCGCATTTCCGCATCTTTTGTTTTACTAAAGGCAAGCTTGCCTTTATCGTTGGCTGCATTAATGATGTTTACGATATAATCCACTATTTCCGTTTCATCTTTATAATTTATTTTATCAGCATCGTCTGTGGCTTTGTGGTAATCGGCATGGCTGTTGGTAAAAAAGAAAAGCACCGGCACACTATCGTTATAAAAAGCCGCATGATCGCTTGGGCCGCTGCCACTGCTGTCGAATTTTATTTCAAGATTGGGATCGGTTGTGGTTTGAAAAACCTCTCCCCATGTGGGTGAAGTGCCATAACCGCCAATGGTGAGCTTGCGATCAGCCGAATACCTTCCCACCATATCCAGGTTAATCATATAATTCATATTGATATCGGCTGAGGCGTGCTGCAGCCAGTATTTTGACCCCAGCAGGCCTAATTCTTCCCCGGAAAAAGCAATGAACAGGTAGTTATTGTTTCTTGCTTTGGTGTTATATAAAATTCTTGCCAGTTCCATCATGGCGGCGGTGCCGCTTGCATTATCATCTGCGCCGTTATGTATCTGGCCGGCGCCATCAAGGCTGTTGCCATCTTCCCCATAGCCTAAATGATCGTAGTGGGCGCCTATCACCACAGTGGTGGGCGCATTAAAATCAATATAACCCACCACGTTATGCGCCTTGCGGTTATCAGCCTGCAGGTGCACATTCAGGTCAAGGTCATAATAGCCCGTAACATCAGCAAAATATTTCTGAAGGCCCTGCTGCGTTACATAAATCACCGGTATATCCACTGTCGCTGTGGTATCAAACTTATCAAACAGCACATTATCTGCTAAATTGGAACTGTTATACACAATTAAAGCCGTTGCGCCTTTCTTTGCATCCTTTTCCGCTTCTTCTTTTACTGCACCGGCCATATCAAAATGTGGATTGCCTTTATTATCTTCCAGCACATCCGATACATTCCAGAACCATATCTGGCCTTTCTCCCGCAGCATGGGCGAAACGCTGCCTTTGGCAGCCGTATTTGCTGAAAAAGACAAAGGATAATAATCTGTTTTGGGCTCAAGCTTTTCATTATTTACAGAAAAATGATTATCGGGCGAGGTGTATGCATTGCCTTCGCTCACATTGAACGCCTGAATAAAACCATTATCACCTTTGGGCGAAAGCCTGTATTTCTCAAACATATTGCTGATGTATTGCATGGCCAGGTTTTCGCCCGGGCTGCCCGCCCTTCTGCCTTCAAGCTTGTCGCTTGCCAGGTAATTAATGTGCGACTCAATATTTGCGGTAATGATTTTATCCGCCTTTGCCCTGGCTCTTTTCGACTGGGCCTGCATTGCCGTTGCAACAGGGAATAATAACAGGAGGAGTAAAAACTTTTTCATTTTTCTTTCTTGATTGCAGCAAATGTAAGCGAGAGAACCCATAAATATATGCAGCAAAGCACGGCAAAGCCGGTGTGATGGATGATGGTTGGGAGATGTGCAGTTTATGCGCTTTCATTCTGCGGTCAGGCCGCTGCCGCGGGCCGGCCGGATTGGCACCAGTCAGTAATAATGGTTATTAAACCTTCAGGCCTTATCTAAAGTTGTTTATCTGGGCTATTTATATTTTTTGATAAAGTTTCTGATTTTTTTATAGGTAGCTGGTTCTTTTCCTACATATACATCTTCTAAAACATAGTTTGGATCAACTAAAAAATGAGTAGGGTACACGCTCACTTTAAGCAAGGTCTCAATATCCTGATTGCTGAGAAAAACTATCTTATAATTAAAATGTCTGCCTTGCAGAAATGTATGAACTGTACTAATAGAGTCCGGGGTTATTGCTAAAAAATCTACATTTTGTTGTTTATTAGATAGTACGTTTAAAGAATCAAGCTCCTCTATGCAAGGTTTGCAGGTTGTGCTCCAAAAATTTATAATAGTTGCGTGGCCTTTCTTTATAGAAGCCTTTTTTCCGTTTAATAAAGTGAATTTTAATTCTGGCAATTTTTTACCAATTGATTTTAGCAGATCTGTTGAATCCAATATAAAAACAGTTGGCTGATTAGTTGACTGTTTATAACTAATGGCATATAAACCAGAATTTACTAATCTCATGTATTCATCAGACGTAAGGGTGTCTTTATTTGCATTTAAGAAAATTGCTTTTGCTGCATTTATTGTTATAGCTTTTTTGGAAGCGGTATCTGTTTGTGCCAGTACATGAAACGTTAATCCAGAAAAAATAAAAAAAAAGGAAAAAAATGTGCGCATATCGAAAGGTAATGATTGGAAATTTTAAGATCAACTATAAGTTACTGTAGCATCACAATCTTCGCAACTGCATTGCCAAGTTATAACACCAGTATTAGAATTGATCGTTCCTTCAACTTTACACTCGCAACTGCCAGTGCGTGTGCAAGAAATTTTAATAGTAACTGCACTATCAGATGGCACAGAATTACTTACTTCATTTGCAGTTACATAGTTTCCTCTGTTGGTACTGGTTACCAAGGACAGCGATTTAATATTTGATTTTACACCCCTGACCATTGCAAAGTTGTTTGTTTCTCCGCTTTTAGTTTTATAAATGACAATTGCAGCAAGCCCTTTTTGAACAGAAAAATATTCAATACCAGTGATTTCAAATAATTCTTCACTTCCATACTTAGCAGCAACAATTCCTGCAGCTTTCGATTTTAGATCAGCAGCACTTGATGCAATGGTGGCTTACTGCAACTCAGTGCCACCAGATATGCCTCAATATCCCCATCTACTTTATTTATATATTCCCGCTCTTTTGGTTTGCCGTACAAAGCAACCTCATATCCTTCTTCTACAAACCTGCGACGGATGTTCTCTATTGTACTTACTGTTACTTCTATAAAATCCGCTATGTCTTCATCTTTCTTGGATTTCCCATACTTTCCTTCATTTGCATTCAGTAAGATCAGGGCATTCTTAACAACTTTCGCATTGTGCTTACCTTTTTGCATTATCCCTTTTAACTCCTCTATTTTCTTCCTCTGTAAGGGTAATTTTATATTTCTTCATAGCCTTTTTAGCTATAAAAGTAATCTATTTTACCAGAAAATTTATAATTGACATGACACCAGACAAGCCAGACCATAAAGGATAAAAATTCAAAAGTTGAATTTCTTATTTTTTCTCTGAAACCCTTGTCCATACTGAATTTGAAAGACCTTCAAAAATATTTTGCCAGAAAATGCGAAGATTTTAGAAATAGGCAAAATCTCAGATGTACAGTGATAATAAACAATAGTTCAATTTGTATGTTTGTGATATAAAGAAATTAATCTTGATTAATTATCCTTTACATATTTATATTCGGTTATAAACTTACGTGTAGCACCCACTTCAAATACTTATCAATGAAAAAATCGTCCCGCAGAAAATTTATACTTACATCAGCAGGAGGCGGCGCTGCCTTAGCTTTGAACGCAAAACCACTCAAAATGAAAAGTAAACAAATAGCGCATCATGTATTTTTCTGGCTTAAGAATGCCGGCTCTGTTGAAGACCGCGATAAGCTGGTGGAAGGTGTAAAAACTTTATCAAAAATTCCCCTGATAAAAGAATTACAGGTAGGCATTGTTGCTGATACCGAAAAGCGGGATGTGGTAGATGCATCCTGGGCCGTTTCCGAACTGATGTTTTTTGATACGCTCGCCGACCAGGCAAACTATCAAAATCATCCCATTCACCAGGCGTTTATTAAAAACTACAGCGGGCTTTGGAATAAGGTGGTGGTATATGATATACAGGAAGTGTAGTTGTCCTCACCCTCGTTCCCTCCCGATGCATCGGGAGGGATGCCCTGCCTCGAAAATGTTTATATAATTTGAATGCGGGTAGCTGATTGCTTTCAAAAGGTTGTCATCCCTGTCGGTTGCAGATGCGGTATTACAAACACTTGTTTACATAATGAAAAAAATAGTATTAATTCTTTGTTGTGTATTAATGACAGGTTATTGCATTGGACAGATAATGTCAGATAAGAAGAACGCAGCAAGCAACCTTAGCAAACCCTTGATTGCTTTGCTTGATACGATATTCAAAGAAGATCAAGGCGACAGGTTAAATATAGATACGATCCGGAAACAATTTGGATGGCAATCAAAACAAATGGATTCTCTGATGAATATAATGGGTTATCATGATTCAATGAACTTAATGAGGGTGAAACATATTATTGATATGCATGGCTGGCCCGGACCTGATGTAGTTGGTGAAAAGGGAGCATCAACAATTTTTTTAGTAGTTCAGCATGCTGATTCACTGACGCAAGTAACTTATTTGCCTAAAATGCAAGAAGCAGTAAAAGAAGGGAAAGCCAAGCCCCAGCAATTAGCGCTGCTTGAAGACCGAGTGTTAACCAATCAGGGCAAACCTCAAATATATGGCAGTCAGGTTAGAAGAAATGAACAAACTGGTAAAAATGAGTTTTATCCGATTATAGACGAACCAAATGTTAATAAACGCAGGGCATCTGTTGGGCTTGAGCCATTAGAAGATTATGCAAAAAAATATTTTGGAATAGATTATAATGTGCTTAAGCTATAGACCCCGAGGGTTTCAAAAACCCTCGGGGTCTATATTGCACAAGTGTTGAGATCCGCCGCGGCGGACTGCCATAAAAAAACATTGCTGCTAAACCAAATAAAAAATCCTGTAAGCGTAGCGTAATAATAAATATTTAAGCGCACCTAAAAATATTCGCAACCCCATGCACGAGTTTATGATGACACTAAAACAGGGGCATCCCCTTCATTTCTGGAGAAGGAATGAGGATGAGGTTTATTAACATTCACACGTGCAAAAAATACTTTATTTAAACCCTTAAACAGCATATAAATCATTAAATTTGCGGGCTTTATTTTTTTAGCGATTTTATATTACATGTAAATAACGAATGGAAGAAAATCAACTACCGCAGGAAACTGCAGATAACGATCGTGTCATCCAGGTAAACATTGAGGAACAAATGAAAACGGCCTACATTGATTATTCAATGTCGGTTATTGTGGGCCGTGCCCTGCCTGATGTGCGGGATGGCTTTAAACCGGTGCATCGCCGCATTTTATACGCTATGAATGAACTGGGTTTAAGCTATAACCGCCCGTATAAAAAATGCGCCCGTATAGTGGGGGAGGTGCTGGGTAAATACCATCCGCATGGCGATGGCGCCGTATATGATGCATTGGTGAGAATGGGGCAGGAGTGGAGCATGAACCACCCGCTTGTGGATAAGCAGGGAAACTTTGGCAGCCCCGATGGCGACCCGCCGGCAGCCATGCGTTACACAGAAGCAAGGCTGGAACGCCTTGCCGAAAGCATGCTGGATGATATTGAAAAAGAAACCGTGGATTTCCAGTTAAACTTTGATGATTCGCTGGAAGAACCGGTTGTGCTGCCCACCCGCATCCCGCAGTTGCTGGTAAACGGGTCCAGCGGTATCGCTGTTGGTATGGCCACGAATATGATGCCGCACAATTTATCTGAAGTGATTGATGGCTGTATTGCGCATATTGATGACAAAGAAATTTCAGCAGAAGATTTAATGAAATATGTAAAGGCGCCGGACTTTCCAACGGGCGGCGTTATTTACGGAATGGACGGTGTGCAGCAGGCCATGCTTACCGGCCGCGGAAGGGTAGTGCTGCGCGGAAAATGCCATGTGGAAACAAAGGCAAGCGGCAGGGAACAGATCATTATTACAGCCGTGCCTTACCAGGTAAACCGCGATACGTTAACCGACCGCATCGGCCAGTTGGTGAACGATAAAACCATTGAAGGCATTGCGCATGTAAACAATGAAAGCAATAAGAAAGAAGGAACCCGTATTGTTATTGATTTGAAACGCGATGGTGTTGCCACCGTTATCATTAACCAGTTATACAAGTTTACTGAACTGCAAACGAGCTATGGCATTAATAATGTTGCTTTAAGCAAGGGAAGGCCAAAGACTTTAAATGTAAAAGCACTCATCAGCGAGTTTATTGATTTCAGGATGGAGGTGGTGATACGCCGCGCCAATTATGAACTGCGCAAAGCCAGGGAAAGGGCGCATATTTTAAACGGCTATTTAATTGCACTCGATCACCTGGATGAAGTGATCCGTTTAATAAGAAATTCTTCCACGCCTGAAATTGCAAAAGACAATTTAATACATGCAGGCTGGGGCCTGGATGAAGTTCAGGCAAAGGCCATCCTCGAATTAAGGCTGCAGCGTCTTACGGGCATGGAGCGTGAAAAGATTAAGGAGGAATATGAAGAATTGCAAAGGCAGATTGCTGCGCTGGAAACCTTGCTGGCAAGCGAAGAACTGCGTTATGATCTTATAAAGAAAGAATTGCTTGAGGTTAAAGAAAGATACGGCAAGCCAAGGCAAACGGAAATTCAATACCTCGCCAATGAAATGCGCATTGAAGATTTGATTGAAAAAGAAGATGTGGTAATAACCATTTCCCATTTGGGTTATATAAAAAGAACCAGTGCATCTGAATACAGGCAGCAGCGCCGCGGCGGCCGCGGCGCCATAGGCAGCAAAACGAGGGAAGAAGACTATGTAGAGCATTTGTTTGTAGCGTCCACGCACGATACCATGTTGTTCTTCAGCCAGCAGGGAAGATGTTACTGGCTTAAGGTATATGAAGTGCCTGAAGGAGAAAAGCAGGGCAAAGGCAGGGCTATTCAGAATATGGTGCAGTTGGTACCGGGCGATAAAGTAAAGGCTATCATCAATGTTAAAAACCTTGATGACAAAGAATTTGTTCAGGGCCATAACATCGTGCTGTGCACCAAAAAAGGCGTTATTAAAAAAACAGTGCTGGAAGATTTCAGCAGGCCAAGAACCACCGGTGTAAATGCCATTACTGTTTTGGAAGGCGACGAGTTGCTTACTGCCAGGTTAACTGATGGCAATTCTGAAATAATGATGGCAGTAAAAAGCGGGCGTGCCATTCGTTTCCCCGAAGAAAAAGTAAGGGCCACCGGCCGTGGCGCTATTGGCGTGGGAGGAATTGAAGTGGAGGATGCAAACGATGAAGTAATTGGTATGATTTGTGTCGAGAGGAGCGAAACCGGCAAAACTGTTCTTGTGGTGAGTGAGAAAGGTTTTGGAAAACGTACAAAAGTAGATGAATACCGCATTACCAACAGAGGCGGAAAAGGCGTAAAAACCATCAACATAACAGAAAAAACAGGCAGCCTTGTGGGCATTCTTGATGTTCAGGAAAAGGAAGACTTATTGATCACTTGTAAATCTGGCATTATTTTAAGAACGTCTGTTGCCAATATTAAAGAGGCCGGCCGCGCCACACAGGGCGTGAAACTGATACGGCTGGATGAAGGCGATGAAATAGCCGCTATTTCCAAACTGGATGAACAGGAGCAAGAGACGGAAATAAATGATATAGCAGAAGAGCACAGTGAAGAATCCGTCGCCGGAACAACCGGCAAAGAGGAGCATGTTGATAAGGGGGCTGAGGATAATGATGAAAAGAATAGTGATGATGTAAACGCGCCGGCCTAAATTTGATATATTTAATAAAGCTGTTTACACTTTATTGTGAACCATAAACCGGAAGGTATGTTGGTTGTTTAAAAAATATATAAAAGCATTAATTATAATATCGGTTAATATAAAATTAAAAAACAGAACAATGAAAAAAATAATTCTATTGATTGCGCTTTCATTTTCATTCAGCAGTTACCTTATGGCACAGGATGGCGATGTTATAGCCTTGTATGTGTCGCAAAAGAAATTTGATAAAGCAAAAGAACAGGTGGATAAATGGACGGCCGATCCCAAGTTGAAAGATAAAGAAAAGCCAACTGCCTTACTCTGGAAATCCTATGTATATGGACAGTTGTACGGCGACTCTGCGATGGGCCCGCAAAGCCCTGACGCCGATGCTGTTTCCCTGGATGCTTTTTACCAGTACCAGCAATTAGACCCTTCCTTAAAACAAATGAAGGAAGGCAATTTTGTTAATGGGCTAAGCAGTGTTTATAACGGGTATATAGTAAGGGGCAACGATTACTGGAAAGCCAAAACCTGGGATAGCGCTTTTAAATATTTTTCAAAAGCTGAAAGGCTGGGACAGGTGATGATTGATAATAAGCTGACACAGTCAACCTCTACTATTGATACAACCATGGTATTGTTTACCGGCGTTGCCGCGCAAAATTCAAAACAGCTTGATTCTGCCGCCAAATATTATTCAAGGCTGGCCGACCTGAAAATAACCGGTGAAGATTATGCAAGCATCTACCAGTTCCTGATTCAATATTACATGGACAAAAAAGACAATGACGATTTTAAAAAATATCTTGCGCTTGCAAAAGAAGTTTACCCGGATAGCGCTTCCACCTGGTCGCAGTATGAAATGTCTAACATGACCGCCAATGCAAGCCTTACTGAGCTTCTGCAAAAGTACCAGCAGGAATCATCGGCAGGAAGCCTGGACGAACAAAAACTGGTGGCATACGGGGAAGCATTTGCCACCAATGATTCTGCCCAGTTAAACGGGCTTGACAGCACCCAGAAGGTCCAGCTAAAATTAGCGGCTGCCCAGGCGTATGGTAAAGCATTCGATGCTACCAATGGCGCTAACGGCCTGTATGCATTTGGGGCCGGTTATTATTATCATTATGCATTTGAAGTGCTTGATGACCGTTATCACGGCTATACGGGTGAATCGGCAGCATTAAAAGCCAAGCGTAACGACATAGCTAAAGAGCAAATGTTATACGCCGATACATCAGCAGCATGGCTTGAAAAGGCCTTTGCCGTTCTCAGCGCCAAACAGGACAGGGAAAAGCTTGAAACCGCGAACCTGAACCACACCGTTAATTTTCTTTCGCAGATATACCTGTGGAAACGCGACAGGACCAAATTCGACGGTAATGCTGCCGATTACGATAAATATGATGCTTTGTACAAAAAATATGATGAGCTTTTCAATACATTCAAGTAATGCATCTGAAAATCCTGCAAATTAAAAAAGGCTTGTTTCAAGCCTTTTTTAATTACAGCAACTGCATGTTTTCCGGGTCCCAATTCATGATCTTCTTCCTGAAATAGCTCTCATTGCAGGCAAGTGCAGGCGCAGCCGCCCTGAATCCAAATACGGCATCTTCCACCACGGGTTTTCCGGTCCTTATGGCGTCAAAGAAATTGGTGAAATGATCTAAATGTTCGCTGTATCCTTCCGGCGCTTTATAAATAATATCATCTTTTTTTAGTTGTGTCTTTTGCGCCGCAGTCCATTTGGCATCATATTCCTTTTGCATTTTTTCACGCATTTCTTTTGAGAAGGTGAAAAGAGAATCATAGCCGCCAAAACCCGGCGCTTCGGGCATTATGCTGTGGTGTATCGTAATATTGCTTCCCTTCACATCCATTACGCCTTCAGAGCCAACAAAGCGTATGGCTTCCTGCCCGCCGGTGCCGCTTATAAAATTCACCTGCAGCGTCAATTGAAATGCAGGATGTTCCTGTGTATCGGCATATTGCATTACGCCTGCCATCACATCCGGCATATTGCGGCCATCCTTCCAGTAACTGAACTGGCCGGTGCTGTAAATGGAGGAGGGGCCTTTGGAATTGGTGATAAAATGTGTACCGCTTAATAAGTGGATGAACAAATCTCCGGCCACGCCGGTGCCCACTTCTTTAAAGGCGCGCCACCAGAAGAATTTTTTAGCATCATAAGGCATTTTTTCAGTCACCTCAATAAAATGTTCCCAGTCCGTTGTTTCTGCACTGGCATCATCAGGGATGGTATATTCCCATGCCCCGATTGATCCCTGCCTGTCATATACAGCATTCACCATATTCAGCTTGCCTATTTCCCCTGCCGCCAATAATTCCTTTGCCTTTGCCAGTCCAATGCTGCTTACCCGCTGGCTGCCCACCTGCAAAATTTTGCCGGCTTTTTTTTGCGCATCAATTACATCGGCGCCTTCACTTATTTTATACACCATTGGTTTTTCGCAGTAAACTGCTTTGCCCTTTGCCAGTGCATCTTTTGTAATGCGGGCATGCCAGCAATCAGTGGTGGCAATTATTACGGCGTCTATATCGCTTTTGTCTAAAAGCGCTTTATAATTTCTTGTGGTGAACAGATCATTGCCATATAGTTCTTTCGCATTCTCTAACCTGCCGGTATATAAATCGCAAATGCCGGCTAATTCTACGCCCGGCACTTTTAATGCGGTGGCAAGATCGTAATGCCCCTGTATGCCAAAACCAATAACACCTATCCGTATCTTGTCTGCCGGTGATATTTTTTTCTCGTAATGCAGAATTCTTTCTTCCGCTTTTTCTTTTGCAGCCAGGCTGCTTAATGGCGCGGCGGCAGCCAGTATGCCTGTAGCGCCGATCTGTTGCAGGAATTTTCTGCGTGATGCGTGGTTTTGTTTTGACATAACAGAATTTTTTTTGATTGGTGTATTGTGAATAAACCCTGATGCAATTTTACACCAAAGTAAGATAACCTTTGGAAGGTTATCTTACTTTGCCGGCCTGTTCAATATGCTGCGTGATCTTTTCCGCCCTGAATAACATATCGGTTGCCTGGTAAATTTTTCTTTTCAGGATTGGATTATAATCAGGATGCTCATTCAGGAAAGCGTGTACCACATCAGCAGCGCTTTGGGTTTGATATGAGCCGAACGACGCATTCAGCCAGCGCATGGCAAAGAATACGCTGCCTGTTTGCTGCACATCGCTCAGCCATTCCAGTGTTTGCGGCAGGTATTTCTCCGAATAAGCAGCCCTTAACGGGTGATGCAGGTACGATAAGGCCGTTAATACCCAGGCTTCATTCATACGGTTGCTTTTAACCGATAAAGAATAAAAAAAAGAATCTCTTGTGCTTACATTATTTGAAAGCGGCGCCAGCAAATAGCTAAACCTTGCCCTGCGGTCGGCATCCGTTATTCTTGAAAGCTGCCTGTATAAAATAGTATCAGCATTGGGATATTGCCGTATGGCGAGATCGGCGGCCATGGAGGTATAGTCGTCCGGCGTAAGCAACACGCCCTGGGGCGCCTGTTGTGTTTTCCATATATGGAAAATAACATCGGCAGCAGGCTTTGTTACAGCAATATTTTTATACAACAAAAATAATATGCGCTTTTTGGCCGCGTTATCTGCCTGCTGCATACATTGCCATATAGCTGTTTCCGTTTTTGCAGCAATCATATCCCTTTCAGCAGGCAGCAGGAACTGCCAGTAGATGCTGCTGAATTGCCCGCTCAGCAGGTTTACACTAAGCTCCTCTTTTTCTGTTGCCAGGTTTTTCATGCCTGCCTCCAAAAATTCCTGCGGTGTTAATACGGTGCCGTTTAAAACATTTTCATACAGGTTGATATAGCCTGACAAACGCATCAGCGGGTCTTTCAGCAGGCGCATATTGGCAGGCATGTTTTCATCGGCAGGGAATAATCCGTAGCCTTCGCCCGAAGCATTGAACAATATGAAAGCCGGGCGTTGTATGCCTGCCGCTTCTTTTAATGTAACGGATGCATCGTTGAGGGCTACAGGCACTGTTTTTATGTTATTCTCCGCTACAAATGCTGTTGCAAATTGCTGGTTCCATAAACCGCGCTGGTTATGTTCACCCGTTTGTGCAATATTGAATTTGCTGATAACATCATTAGCTGCACCCATCGTATAACTTATCACCGGCCTGCCCGCTTTGTTTATCCAGGTATCATTCCATTCCGTTATGTCTTTGTTGCTTAATCTATTTATAATGGCAATAAGATCGGGCCATTCCGCATTTTTATAAGCGTAGGTTTTTAAATATTCCTGTGCGCCTTTTTGAAACAGGTCTTTACCTGCCAGTTTTTCCAGTTGTTTTAAAACGATGGGCGCTTTATCGTAAATAATGGGGCCATATAATAAGCCCGCCTGGTTCAGGTTATCCAATGGCTGCCTTATGGGATGCGTGCCCTCCGTTCTGTCAACCGAGTATGCAGAAGGATAATGATCCAGCATAAAACGAAAATCACTTTTGTCATCGGGCATCAGTTCATCGGCCACTTTATCGGCCATAAAATTGGCGAACACTTCTTTCATCCATACATCATTAAACCATTTCATCGTAACCATATCGCCAAACCATGCATGCGCTATTTCGTGCGACAACAGCTTTAGCCGGCCAAGCCTTTGGCTTTGTGTGGCTGATTTGTCGAGAAAGAGGGAAGACGCTACATAATCAATAGCGCCCACATGCTCCATGCCGCCAAACTGGAAATCGGGAAGGGCGATGATATCCAGCTTTTGAAAGGGATAGAGGATGCCGGTATATTTTTCCATAAACTGCAGTGCTGCATACTGCAACTGTAAAATGGTATCGAGGCTGTACCTGAGTTTTGCTGTATCTGTTTCGCGGTAATACAGGGTAATGCGCCTGTTATCAAATTTTTTTGCAACTGCCTGAAATTTGCCTGCAACGATAGAGAAAAGATACGTGCTGATGGTATCGGAAGTTTTAAAGGAATAGGTTTTTTCATTGCCGCTGATATTTGTGTTTTTAACGGCGCCATTGGAAACGGCTATCCATTCGGATGGCACCGCAGCCTTTACGGTAAAAACAGCTTTCAGGTCGGGCTGGTCGAAACAAGGCATAAAGGTTCTTGCCCGTTCGGGAACAAACAGCGTGTACATAAATTCCGGCTTGCGGGTGAGCGCCTCATTGCCTGCAATAAATTTTACCTGAACATGGTTGCTTCCTTTTTTTAAAAGATTGGGCGGTATAAAAATGTGCTCATTCCTCATGATGACAGGCGCTTCTTTTTTATTCACTTTTATCAGCTTAATATGGCTGGAATCATTCTTGAAATCAATCAATAAGCTGTCGTCAGCACTGGCAAGGTTAAAAGCAATGATTTCTTCTCCATTAATTATTTCTTCAGCATCGGCAGGAATATGCACGGCTACTGTATAATGAATGTTGCTGATTAAAGCTTTTCTTTTTGTGGCGAGCGAAAGCGATACGCCGGCATCGCTTAAAGAAGCATCTGCAGTTGCCGCATGCTTTGGCTTGCAGTCTGCAAAAAGGAGGGTAATAAAGCAACAGTAAAAGATTTTTGTATATAGAAAGCTGCATATTTTTTTCATTATACCGGTTATTATTATTTAAAATAAGATATCGCAAAATAAAAAGAGTTCAGCAATGATGAAATACATCCTGCCCTACACCTTAAACCTTCAACTTTAAACCTTTTTTTCTTCGCCTTTATTTAAAAATTTTCTTAAAACTAAAATATCTGTTGTTTCTATATTTTTTCTTCTATTACCTTGGCAGCTCGATTTTTTAACCACTGCTGCCGCAAATGTTCCTTTATTAACCGGGAGTATTTTAATAACGAAACTATTATTCTAACTATAATAATTTTTATTTCTTGGCTATGTCAGCAAAATCTACAATTATCATGCGGCGCATGGGCCGCCTTTTCCGCCTGCAGGCAGTTTTTATTTTATCAGTTTGTTTATTCCGTGCTTTGCCTGCTGCAGCCCAAACGGCGGCGGCCGCAGGGGCAAACGCCCCATCTGCTTTCACATCAAACCTCATTAACGTGGAAGCGGCGGTTAATGAAACCTTCCGGTACAATGCCAGCCTGCACAATGGATCTTCGCAACAGCTTATTTACGACCTGCACACACAGGCGCCTGCAGGCTGGAATATAGTGTTCCGCGCCTCGGGCAGCCAGGTATCTTCCATAAGCGTGGATGCCGGCAAAACACAAAATATAAGCATTGAAATAAATGCAGCAGAAAATACCAGCCCGGCTAAATACAATATACCTGTAATGGCCATTTCTGCAAAAGATACCCTGCGGCTAAACCTGCAGGCTGTGGTAAAAGGCAGTTACGGCATTCAGCTAAGCACACCCACCGGGCTTTTGAGCGGCGATATAACAGAAGGCAGCCAGAAGCAGATACAACTGGTGGTAAAGAATACGGGTTCGCTTCCTTTAAGTAATGTAGAGCTTTCGGCGCAAACGCCATCCAAATGGGAAGCTACTTTTGAGCCTGCAAAAATACAGCAGCTCGACGCGGGCAAAACCGCCGACGTAACAGCCACTTTAAAAGTGCCTGATAAAACCATTACCGGCGATTATGTTACTTCTTTTACAGCGAGGAACACCAACGGCCATTCCGATGCCGCATTCCGGATGACGGTTAAAACCTCCATCATTTCAGGATGGATAGGCATACTGGTGATACTGCTGGCGATATATCTTGTTTATCGTCTCATTCGCAAATACGGCAGAAGATAAACGGCTATGGAAAATCCTGTTATAGAACTGAAAGGGCTTACCAAATGTTATGGCCCGCTTAAGGCTGTTGACGACCTTAACCTGGATATTTACAAGGGGGAAATATTCGGCCTGCTTGGTCCCAATGGCGCCGGCAAAACAACCACCATACTGATGATGCTTGGGTTAACAGAGCCGGCAGCAGGCGCTGCTACGGTGTGCGGTTATAATGCCACCACGCAGCCCATTCATGTAAAAAGAAAAGTAGGCTATATGCCCGACAGCGTTGGCTTTTATGATGGCATGACGGCGCTGGAAAACCTGATGTATGTATCAAGGCTGAATGGCATACCGGAAAAAGAGGTAAGGCTGCGTGCCGTGGAAATGATGGAAATGGTGGGGCTTGGCGCTGATATGGAAAAGAAAACGGCCGCTTTTTCACGGGGCATGAAGCAAAGGCTTGGCCTTGCCGATGTGCTTATAAAACAGCCGGAAGTCATCATCCTGGATGAGCCCACACTCGGCATTGACCCCAGCGGTGTGAAAGACTTTCTTGCGCTGATACGCCAGTTGAGCCGGCAACAGGGACTCACGGTTTTATTATCATCCCATCACCTGCACCAGGTGCAGCAGGTGTGCGACAGGGTGGGCATTTTTGTGGGAGGCAGGTTGCTGGTGGAAGGCAATATGGATAAGCTTTCCCGCAACCTGTTTGCAGAAGAAACTTATGTGGTGCATGTAACATTTAAACAGCCGGTAGCATCGCCTGAAAGCCTGGAACAGGAACTGCTGCTGCAGCCTGCCGTTAAGAAAGTTACAATAGCCGGCAATGCCGTTGAAGTAGCCTGTGCTGCAGATATAACACCCGGCATTGTGCGCTTTTTTGTGAACCGGCAATTTGATGTTACAGGCGTTCAGAAAAAAGAATATGGCCTGGATGAAATCTATCAAAAATATTTTGAAAACAATTTAACGGAGGGCACAGCCCATGAAAAGCATGGCGGTTTCTTTAAAAAATCTTTCTTTAAAAGATATAACAAACAATAACGCACAGCCACACAGCCCGTTCAGGGTAATGGTGTATAAAGAAATAGCTGATAATATCAGGAGCTGGCGCTTTCTGGTTTTGCTGCTGCTGGTGGCGCTTACTTTCTTCGCTTCCATGTACGTTTCCTTAAATAACATAAAAACGGCAATAGCGAATGTAAAAGACCCCGACCATCTTTTTCTTTATCTGAAGCTGCTTACAACAACCGATGGCTCATTGCCTGCCTTTCATATATTCCTCAGCTTTTTATGCCCTTTATTAGGCATAAGCTTAGGGTTTGATGCCATTAATTCCGAGCAAAACAGCGGCACGCTTATCCGCCTGATGGCGCAACCGGTTTACAGGGATAATTTGCTGCTGTCTAAATTCATCAGCGCATTAATTATTGTAAGCACGCTGTTCTTTTCGCTGGCCCTGCTCATGGTAGGCGGCGGGCTGCTGCTTACCGGTGTGCGCATGGAGCCTGAAGAAGCGCTGCGCATAGCCGGCTTTGTTATCATCACAATTGTATATATTGGCTTTTGGCTGAGCCTTTCCATTTTGCTTTCCATCAAATTCAAACAGGCGGCCACATCGGCGCTGGTAGCTATTGGCATCTGGCTGTTCTTTACCATCTTTTACCCGATGATTGTGAGCTTAATAGCCAAATCGTTTCTGCCAAACCCTAATTTTCTTTCCCCGGCAGAAGCTGTTTATTACAACGGTATTTTGCTGAACATCATGAGCCTTGCGCCCAACCAGCTTTATACCGATGCGGTTACCACCCTGCTTATGCCTTCGGTAAGAAGCCTGGGCCCGCTTACCATGGAACAGATGGCCGGCGCTATTCCTTCGCCTTTGCCTTTTAAAGAAAGCCTGATGGTGGTTTGGCCGCAGTTGAGCGGCCTGCTGGCGGCTACAACGGCCTGCTTCGCTTTAGCATATTATTTATTTATGCGCAGGGAGATAAGAAGCTAAGCTTTCAGACTATGATTGGCGGCAAAGCCCGGCGGCCTGCAACAGCGGCCTGGCTGAAAATAAAGACGTATAAAGGCATTCTTCCAAACACTGTGTTTCATAAAAAATTATCTTGCTCTCTTATAAAACACAGCAGATGAAGCCATTTTTATTTTCTTTCCTTTGCCTGCTTATGATAGAGGATGTTTCAGCACAAATACAGGAAAAAACAGATTCTGTTTGCACACTTGTAAAGCAATATTTTAATGCCAGGCAGGCTGACTCATTATATGCATTAACAGGAGAAATTTTCAGGAATCAATTGCCGTATGAAACTTTTAAACAGATAACAGATAATAATCTTTTTCCGCTGGGGAAAATGGAAACTGAATTTGTTGCCATAAACAACGGTGTAAGCCAATACAAAGCAATCTTTGGCAATGCCATGCTTGATTTTTATTTAAGCCTTGATGACAAAGAAAAGATATATACTTTCCTGTTTAAACCGCATGCACAGGCCCAGGCAAAAAAGGCAGTTGCAGCAGCAACCAATAACCCGCTTGCCACACCGTTAGATAAAATTGTTGACAGCGTTGCGCAAAACTATTTAAGCAATAGTGTTACAACCGGCTTAAGCATTGGTGTTTTGAAAGATGGCAGGATGCTCTTTTATGGTTACGGGGAAACGGCAAAAGGCAATCAGGAAATACCGGGTGCGCATACCTTGTTTGAAATAGGCTCCATATCAAAAACATTCACCGCCATTTTACTGGCGCTTGCAGTGAATGAAGGCAAAATAAAACTGGATGATCCCATAAACAAATACCTGCCTGATTCTATACCAACGTTAAGTTATGATGGCACGATGATCACTGTAAAAATGTTATCAGCCCACACGTCAGGATTGCCGAGGATGCCTTCCAATTTTTCAGAAGCATCAACTGATTCGTTAAACCCGTATAAAAACTACACAGAGAAGGAGCTTTTTAGTTTTTTGCTATCATATAAACTATCACGTAAGCCAGGTACAATGTACGAATATTCCAACCTGGCGGCAGCTACACTGGGCGTAATACTTGAGCGTATTTATAATAAACCATACAGCGAACTGGTGCCTGAAAAAATATGCGCACCGCTGCATATTTATAGTACCATGCAGTTTATAAAGAAAAAAGATTCAGCGCGGGTTGCGAAAGGGTACAATGAATCCGGCGCCTATAACGGCCCCTGGGATTTTAAAGCGTTTGCAGCAGCAGGCTCCCTGCGTTCTGATGCGGCAGATATGCTGCTGTATGCCAAAGCCAATCTTGGCGAAGCACCACCACCATTAAAGACGGCTATTGAGCTTACACATGCGCCTGTTTTTAAAGACAGCAGTGTTACAACAGCATTGGGCTGGCATTATATAAAACCAACGCCGGCAGGCAAAAGCATTTTGTTTCATAACGGCGGCACAGGCGGTTACCGCAGTTATCTCGGGATAGATATAGATAAAAAATAGATATAGATAAAAAAGCTGCGGTTATCGTTTTGTCAAATACCGCTGTTGGCACAGAGCCTGTGGGAAACAGTATTATGGCCTGGCTTGCGGATAATTAGGATTAAAATAAAAAGCCCTGCCGCAGCAAGGCTTACACATACAGTATGCGCTCATTTGTTTTTAGCAGAATAGTTGATCATCCACTTCACACCATATTTATCGGTGAAGCTTCCAAAATAATCGCCCCAGAACTGGTCTGCCACCGGCATTTCAGCCTCTCCGCCTGCTGTAAACCGTTAAACAGCTTATCGGCTTCGTCCCTTGAACCGGGAAAAATAGAAACATAGTTGTTATTGCCTTTTATGAGCGTATGGATTATTAGCATTTAAATATCATCAGCCAATAACGGCATTAAATCGTTTGTCTTCCATAAATTTTGCCAGGTCAAAAACTATCATAATAAACGGTTGCGCTAACTTGCCATTTGGCAAGAAATGCGCATGTTATTATATGCAGTGAATAACGGTTATGCAGATGTGCCGGATGTTTTTACAATCTCTTTCCGTATCCTGCTTAGTGAAGTATCCGTAACGCCGAGATAAGTGGCAATTTGTTTTAATGGCACGTTTTGAATGATCTGCGGCTTTTCTTTTATAAGCCTGATATAATGGTGGGTGGCTGTTTCCGTAATCATGTCCAGCGACCGTTGTTTAAATGCAAAAAGCTAAGGGGAAAACCAGAGCCTGCCCCATTCCCTGAAACCGGGAAGATTATGGTATAATTCCTGAAAATCTTCAAATACTATTTTCCATGCAGCACAATCTGTAACAGCCTGCAAAGTTTCCTGCGATGGTGTGCGCTAAAACAGGGAAGAAGGGGAAATAATGATCTTGCCCCCGGCAAAAAAGCCGGTAGTAATTTCATCTTCATTATAATTGATAAGAAACGCCCTCACCAGCCCTGTTTCAAGCAAATAATATTCATTGGCAATGCAGCCGGCTTTTAAAATAATATCGCCTTTGGCAAAGCCTGCCTGTTCATGCAAAGCCGAAATGTTTTGCAAATCTGTTTCAGATAAAAGCGGGTGTTTATATATGTTATGGAATATTGGCCGCATATCTGTAATAAAATTTTTGTATCAGGCATTATGAAAGTAAGCGAAATTTTATTGATGGAATCAATATCGTTTACTTATAGTTTACAAGTTCACGGGTTCACTTGTTCACGGTTTATTTGGCAGCATTTCTTTTCGCAGGTGGGAATCCTCACCATAGCCGTCAAATTAAGCCCGGAGGGATTAAGTTGACGGCTATGG
>NZ_JASGEX010000091.1:0-14106 GCF_047606085.1 Parafilimonas sp. | reverse complement strand
CTATAGCGATGATTGCTGTTATGAAAATTTATGAAAGATTGCTCCTGTGCAGATAAGTCATCCAGGCTCTTAAACGTATGTGCCTGCAAAAATCTTTTTTGATAAGTGTGGTTAAATTTTTCAATGATGCCATTACGCCAGGGTTCTTTTACAGGGATAAAAACGGGTGCTACCCCCTGGCTAAGTGCAAAGCGCACAACGCTGCCAAAACTGCGTGGATAGCGGTTGCTGCCCCTAAAGGCCAACTCATTATCCATTTGTAAAGCATCCGGTATTCCATGTGCTTGCCAAAACGAAGCAATAGACTGCACAATACCAGCAGATGATTTTGTTCGAACTGCTTTTACAAAGCAACTGTGTGTGGTGGTATCAATTAAATTAACACTATAAAACTTACCATCCCCTTTAATGTAACGGGGAAGGATATTCTTTTGGGTTTTTATGAACAGGTAATTGTTTGTTCAACCCATGTTTAGCAATAATGCGGTTGATTGTCCAAACAGCAGGTAAAGGTTTAATGCCACGCCGCTCACATTCATATTGAATGGAAATGGCTCCAATCTGGGCCATCTTTTCATTCATCAGTTCATTGCGTATAAAAAGAATTTGATGCGCTGTTTCTGTGGCTAATGTACTGTTTACTTTTTTGGGCGCTTTGCTCTCATCTTCAAACCAGTTTGCTGCATGGGGATTACTTTTATAACGCTTGATCCAATAATGAACCCATTTGCGGCTTTTACCCATTGAACGGGCAATTGGCGCCACTTTTTCTCCTTGTAAATACCGACTGACTGCTTCTTGCCTTTGCTGATACGCTTTCATTCAACTTTTGAATGAGTATCAGTATTTTATGTCAAAAATCTATAAAAGTGTAACCGATGATGTGCTACACCAAAAAGTGTAACCGATGTTATGCTATTTATCAGCTAAGAGATAAAACAAAATAATAATTGTGCTGCCCAACAACTTAATTTTTTGTGTTTTTTCACCATAAAACAATTTGCATTATGAATAAATTACTAACTGCATTTGCATTACTCATCTCCATTAACGTATCATTGGCACAAACCAGGGCCGATAGTTTATTATTAATTAATTATCGCCCGGTATCCATCTACAAAACTCCAATGGCAAACATAAAAAAAGCGGCTTTTCCTGTAATTGACATGCATTCGCATGATTACGCCGGAACGCCTGAAGATGTTGATGACTGGGTAAAGCGCATGGATAAATTCAATATTGAAAAAACGATGGTGCTTTGCATGCCCGGCGCCAAAGGTTTTGACAGCGCATTGGCAAAGTATGGCCGCTATCCCAAACGCTTTGCATTATGGTGCTGTTTTGATTATACAGGTTATGGAACACCCGGCTGGCAGAAACATGCCGTGGAAGAACTGGAAAAATGCTATAAAAAAGGTGCAAAAGGCGTGGGAGAACTGGGTGATAAAGGTGATGGTGAAATTTATTCCGCACCGGTAAAAGGTTATGGCCTGCACATTGATGATGTGCAGATGAAACCCTTACTTGCAAAATGTGCAGAGCTGCACATGCCGGTAAGTATTCACGTGGCAGAAGATGAATGGATGTATGAAATACCGGATAGTACAAATGATGGTTTGATGAATGCATTTATATGGCATGTTGATACAATGAAGGCAGGCCGGCTGGGCCATGATGCATTGATACAATCGCTGGCAAATGCAGCGCGGGATAATCCCAATACAATTTTTATCGCCTGCCATTATGCAAACTCCTGTTCCAATCTGCAGGTGCTGGGCGATATGCTGGACAAATATCCCAATCTATATGCTGATATTGCTGCACGCTATGCAGAAATAGCCCCGGTGCCGCGTTATGCGGCTGCCTTCATTATTAAACACCAGGATAAGCTGTTATATGGCACAGATAACAGCCCGGAAGACCGCATGTACCTTAACACATTCAGGATACTGGAAAGTGCAGATGAACATTTTTATGAACCAGAGATGCTTCATTATCACTGGGCTTTGTATGGATTGAATCTGCCTGCAGCAGTGCTGGAGAAATTATATAGAAAAAATGCTGAAAAGATTTTGAATAGCTATAAATAACGAATGATAAATGCGCAGGTTATTTGCGTTCGATAATGTTCTTTGCACGTCATGTCAGGGTGACGAGACATCTCTACGTTATTTAAGCGCAAAGTAATTTGGGAGATTTCTCCTGTCGTCGAAATGACGGCGTAAGAACCTGAATGAATTTAAGAACCAAAAAGTGCCGGTTGGCTTTGTTCAATAATGCGCTTTGCACGTCATGTCGGGGTAACGAGACATCTCTGCATAATAAGCAAGCTCAAAAGTTTTCATAGATTTCTCCTGTCGTCGAAATGACGGTGCAAGAACCTGAATGAATTTAAGAATTCAGAAGTGCCGGCTGGTTTTGTTCAATAACGTTCTTTGCACGTCATGTCGAGGTAACGAGACATCTCTGCATAATAAGCAAGCTCAAAAGTTTTGCAGAGACTTCCTTATCATCGAATGATGATTAACTTCGAAGTGTATGACTAAAGGTGGAAGCATTTATATAATGACAAACAAGCTGAAAACAACTTTATATGTTGGTGTAACTGCAGATTTGCAAGTAAGAATCCGTCAACATAAAGAACATTATTTTCAGAATAGTTTTACCGATAAATATAATCTTGAGTATTGCGTGTATTATGAAAATTTTTATTCAATTGAAGAAGCGATTTTAAGAGAAAAACAGATAAAGAAATGGAGCAGAGCGAAAAAAGAAAAATTAATCAATTCATTAAATCCAAACTGGATTGATTTATGGGACGAGATTAAGAATTGGTAGCGTATATTTTGAAATACAGCCTGAATTTTATTAATCACGTTTTTTAACCATCGTATCGAAGAAAACGAGACATCTCTGCATTATGAGCAAGCTCAAAAGTTTTTAGAGATTTCTCCTGTCGTCGAAATGACGGTAATAAGAACCTGAATGAGTTGCGTAGCTATCGTAGAAATAATGTTACTATAATTTGTAAAATTGAATTTATAGATGAAAAAAACATTCCTGGTTTTAATGATTAATTCTTTTTTTGCCTGTATTTCGTCAGCGCAAATAATCATCACTAATAAAAATTTAAAAATTGAAGTGAATGATGATTTACAAACAAAGGTTAATTCAATATCCGGCAACGCAAAGCCATTAACAAACAGATTTTCTTCGTCAGAATACATCCAGGCAAAATACTTCACTGCCAAAAAATTTCGGCTTACCCAACAGGTAAAAAACAATATTCATAATTCAGCCGGCGATGGCATTGAATGGAAGTTTTACGGCACGGATAATATTAATCACATAGAAAAAATCCTTTCCATAAAAACGTATAATCATTTTCCTGACGCAGCATACTTCACCGTGCAATACATCAATAAAAGCAATAAGGATTTGCCGGTTATAAAATGGGTGAACAATGAATACAACGTGTTACCGGAAAATGACACCACAAAGTTTTGGAGCTTCCAGGGCAGCTCGCATGCAGACCGCCGCGACTGGGTTCAAAAAGTGAGCCCTGGCTTTTATGAAAAGAATTTTATGGGGATGAATGCCTCCGATTATGGTGGTGGTATTCCGGTGATTGATTTATGGCGAAAAGATGCAGGCATTGCTGTTGGCAATACAGAAGCAGTGGCTAAGCTGGTATCATTGCCGATAGATTTTGATAAGTATGCCGGCACTGCAAACATGCATGTTGAATATGAATATCCTGAAACAGAAATTTTAAAACCCAATGATACGCTCAGTACGTTTGAAACTTTTGTAAGTGTGCATCAAAGAGATTGTTTTGCAACGTTGCGCAACTTTTCAAACTTCATGCAAACAAAAGGCATAAAGCCTGCAGCCGCTGAGCCTGCTGCATTTGAGCCCATCTGGTGTGCCTGGGGTTACGAAAGAGATTTTACGTTGCAGGAAATTTTAAACACGCTGTCCAAAGTAAAAGCGCTCGGCTTTAAATGGGTTGGCTTGGATGATGGCTTTCAGCAGGCAGAAGGCGACTGGCATACCAATAAGGAACATTTTCCCGGCGGCGATGCAGAGATGAAAGCTTTTGTTGACAGTATTCATGCACAGGGAATGAAGGCGGTGTTATGGTGGGCGCCGATGGCCGCTGACCCGGGCAGTAAAGTATTGAAAGAACATCCCAATATTTTATTGCAGCAAAAAAATGGCGCGCCGCAATATATAACCTGGTGGGATGCATATTATATGTCGCCAACCGATAGCACCGTGATGGAAGAAACAAGGAATACCGTAAAAATGTTTATGCAGGACTGGGGCTTTGATGCCCTGAAATTAGACGGACAGTTTATGAATGCCTGTGCACCTGATTATGGCGGCGATCATAACATCGGGCATCCTGAACAAAGCTTTGAGAAAATGCCATTGCTGTTTAAAGCAATTTATGAAACGGCAAAAAACATAAAACCTGGTGCCGTAGTTGAGTTTTGCCCTTGTGGCGATGTGATGAATTTTTATCATACGCCTTACACCAACCAGTTTGTGGCAAGCGATCCAACCAGCAGTTGGCAGGTGCGTTTAAAGAATAAAATATATAAAGCATTGGCACCGCAAACAGCGTATTTCGGAGACCATGTTGAACTGACTGATACAAAAGAAGATTTTGCATCGCAGGTTGGCGTTGGCGCTGTGCCGGGAACAAAATTTGTTTATCCGGCAACAGGGGTAAAGAGTAAAGATGAAAATTTATTAACGCCGGCAAAACAAAAACTGCTTGAACACTGGCTTGCCATTTACAATGATAAAATGTTGAGCAAAGGCGCCTTTCGCGGTGAGTTGTATGATATAGGTTATGATAAACCGGAAACATATTGCATACAAAAAAGCGATACGATGTATTATAGTTTTTATAATGCTGCCTTTGATGGAAAAATTGAGTTAAGGGGTTTGGATGCGGAGAAAAAATATACTGTGTATGATTATGTGAATAATAAAACCCTGGGCACAGTTAACGGTAATAATCCAACATTTGCTGTAAGTTTTAAAGAAAACCTGTTGATTGAGGTAAAACCTGCGCACTGATTTTTTTGTTTTTGTATTAAGCTGTCCGGGTACATTTTTTCGCAAGTGAGTGAAGGCGCGCGCCTGTAGAATCCGCTGCCGGCTGCATGTCACCCACCGGCTCGGAAATTTCTTAAATGCGAAAATTTGAGATGTATCCAACCGTCCTGCACGTAAACATCACCCTGAAATAATTACTATTTTTGATGCATGTTTTATATCGCAGACCTGCACACCCACTCGCACTATGCCGGCGCCACCAGCAAGAGCCTTAATCTTGAAACACTGTATCAATGGGCTTTAATAAAAGGTATTGATGTGGTAAGCACCGGCGATTTTACACACCCGGCCTGGTTAAAAGAATTACAGGAAAAATTACAACCGGCCGGTAATGGATTTTATACGCTGAAGCGCTTGCCGCCTTTAAATGTGTTGCCCGGTATAAAAGCAAGTGAAAGAACAATTTATTTCTGCCTGTCGGTTGAAGTGAGTTGTGAATACATGATTAATAACCGGAAGTACAGAACGCATCAATTGATTTATGCAAAAGATTTTGAGGCGGTGCATTACATTAATACAGCTTTATCAAAATATGGAAACCTTACCCTGGATGGGAGGCCGTCATTGCAACTGCAGTCGCATGAATTATTTAAAATTGTTCTGGATATACCCCGCGCATATTTTGTGCCGGCGCATGTGTGGACGCCCTGGTGCTCATCCATTGGCGCGATGGAAGGCCACGATAGCTTAAGCGATTGTTTTAAAGATGTTGCAACAGAGCTTTTTGCCATAGAAACAAGCCTTTCCGCCGACCCGCTTATGTGCAGGCAGTATGATGAACTGGATGGCCTTACTTTATTATCCAATTCAGACGCGCATTCGCCACGCAACCTTGGCCGTGAAGTGAATTTGCTGAAAACAGAGCTGGGCTATGATGCTATGTTCAATGCCTTTAAAACAAAGCAGGGCTTTGCAGGAACATACGAATTGTTTCCACAAAAAGGCAAATGCTATAACACCGGCCACAGGGATTGCGGCGTTTCAATTGATGCAGATAAAATAACAGGCAATATTTGTGCTGTATGCGGCAAACCTTTAACTATCGGTGTTTCGCACCGTGTGCAGCAACTGGCAAACTGCAAAGCAGTTAAAGAAAATATTCAGCCTTTTAAATATGTGCTGCCGCTGCCTGAAATTTTTGCCGAACTGTTGAATATAAAATCTGATACGCCATTACATACCGTAAGTGTTGCCAAGGCATATACCAAAGCTATTGCTTATTTTGGGAATGAGTTTGATATTTTACATAAGGTTGCTTTGGAAGATATTCAGCGCTATTACCCAAAACTTGCTACCGCCATAAACAGGTTAAGGAATAATGAAAAGCAGGCTGTTGCCGGTTATGACGGCATATATGGAAGAATAAATTTCTTTAATGAATACGAGTTGAATGAGAAGCAAAAACAACTGGCTTTGTTTGGCTAAGTCAAAAATTATTTCAAAGCGGTTTAATGCTTTTTGAGTTATTTGCTTTTTAACCAGCTTAGAAAAGTTATTCAGCTTCGTTGTGTCACTCCCTTGTGCCACATATTTTCAGGCGGCAGCGGCATCCTGTTCATGCAGCGTTTTGTATTGTGGGTTTGAAGATAGGCTAGGCGCATAAGGTAAACCAATATCAGTTTCATTTAACTGCAAGGCATAAATATTATTTACGGCAAGCCTGCTATCTTCGCGGCATGGCTATATATGCGCACGATAAAATTGTGCCCGATGAAAAAAATGTTGCTGCCAAAAAAAAGCAGGTGGCTGAAATGTTTAATTCCATTGCCGGCCGCTATGATTTTTTAAACCGGTTTCTAAGCATTGGCATTGATAAAAGCTGGCGGAAAAAAGCAATAAAAGAACTAAAAGAAGTTAAACCAAAAACATTATTGGATGTTGCCACCGGCACAGCAGATGTTGCCATCGCCGCCTATAAAATATTAACCACTGAAAAAATTACAGGCATAGATATTTCCGAAGGCATGCTCGAACTTGGCAGAAAAAAGATACAGGCCCTTCAGCTTGAAGAAAAAATAGAACTGCATGTAGGCGACAGCGAAACAATAAACTATGCAGATTTCTCGTTTGATGCAATAACCGTTGCCTTTGGCGTGCGCAATTTTGAGAACCTTGAAAAAGGGCTTGCCGAAATGCTGCGGGTGCTGAAGCCGGGCGGCAAAGTTTCCATACTTGAATTTTCAAAACCCAGGGCGTTTATGTTTAAAGGCATTTACAATTTATATATGCGCATTGTGGCGCCGGGTTTTGGAAAAATGTTCGCAAAAAATAAAGAAGCTTACGCCTATCTTAACAATTCAGTGCAGGCTTTTCCTGACCGGGAGAAATTTGTGGCAATTATGAACGAAACAGGCTTCAGGAAAACGTACTATAAACCGCTCAGTTTAGGAATATGTTGCATTTATTGCGGAAGCAAGTAACCTACAAAAACAAACAAATTTCAAACAAAACAAAACCATGCTGAAAGTCTTTACTGTAAAGGCTTTTTTTATTTTTATCTGTTATTTGCTTTGGTTTATTACTTGTTTATTAGGTACAAATTTTGTACCTTGCTTGTACCTTTATTGGCAATACAATTAATCTGAGGTACAAATATGACAAAGGTTAAACTCCGTCAAAAGCTTATATCAGGAAACAGGCAAACACTTTATTTGGATTTTTATCCACCAATACCGCATCCTGAAACAGGGAAGCTAACCAGGCGCGAATTCCTCGGAATGTACATTTTTGATAAACCTAAGAAAGTTGTTGATAAAGAATACAACAAAGAAACCCTGGCGATAGCTGAAAGCGTAAGATCAAAGCGACAATTAGAGATAAATGCAGGAACATTTGATTTTTTAAAGAAAAGGATGGATGATATAAATTTTATTGCCTACTTCGACGCTCTGGCACAAAAGCAAAAGAGTACCAATATTGATACATGGCTTTCTGCCGGTAAGCTGCTTAAAAAGTTTGCCGGGAGCGAAGTGCAATCTTCAAAGGTTGATGAAAGCTTCTGTAATGACTTCCGCGAATTCCTTTTAAATTCAAAAAGCAAGCGCAATGAACAGTTATCACGAAATAGCTGCCATTCTTATTTTGCACGTTTCAGGGTAGCCTTAAAGCAAGGATTTAAAGATGGTGTACTTACACATGATCTCTATGAAAAAATAAAGCCTGTCAAGCAGGATGAAACAAACAGGCAATTTTTATCAATGGAGGAGCTGCAGGCGCTCGCTAATACCGAATGTTCAATGCCGGTGCTAAAAAAAGCTGCGCTCTTTTCTGCTTTAACCGGTTTGCGTTTTTCGGATATTCAAAAACTGGTTTGGGGTGAGGTACACTGCAATAAACAGCAAGGCGCCTTTCTGCAATTCAGACAGCAGAAGACAAAGGGAGTTGAAGTACTGCCAATATCAGGGCAAGCATATAATTTATTAGGCGAAAAGGGCCCGGTGGGCAGCAAAGTTTTTGAAGGGCTGGTTTATTCAGCTTATACCAATGTGCATTTGAAGAAATGGGTATTGAAAGCAGGGATAACAAAGGAGATAACTTTCCACAGCTTCAGGCACACATTTGCGACTTTGCAGCTATCATTTGGAACTGATATTTATACAGTATCGAAGATGCTTGGCCACAGAGAAATAGAAACTACACAGATTTACGCCAAAATAATAGATCAAACAAAGCGCAATGCTGCGGACAAAATAAAACTGGATTTGTAATCTTAAACCAGAGAACAATGCAATTGGAAATAATACAAACCAATTTATTGAAGCCTTTTGAAAAACAGGTTAAAACATCTGTAAGCAAATGCTTTAAAGATTTAGAGGAAAGCGATTTCACCGTGCAGGATTTTAAACATTACATGCTTGCCGGTGCGGTTGCATCTTCACAAATTGAAGGCAGCACTTTAGATTTAAACAGCTTCTTTCAAAGCAAGGCCAATAACAAAAACACAAAAGAGGTAAAGGAGATTGAAGATTTATTAAGGGCATATCAATATGCCAAACGGTATAATATCAGCCAAAAGGGTTTATTGAAATGCCATGAAATACTTGCTGCCACGTTTACCAGCATAACCAAAAAACAAAAAGGCAAATACCGTAAAACGCAGGTAGGTATAAGAAGCTGGCAGGGGCTTGTTTACCTGGCAATAGAACCGCAAAATGTGCCTGATGCAATGAATAACCTGTTTGCAGATATACAAACGATTTTAGAACAAAACCTGAGCCTTAAACAAACGCTGTATTATGCTGCGTACATACATTTCATGTTTGCCAAGATACACCCGTTTGCAGATGGCAACGGCAGAGCTGCAAGGCTTTTGGAGAAATGGTTTCTGGCAGAAGTATTAGGCGCCGCCGTTTGGGGAATACCAACTGAAAAATATTATTATGATAACAGGCAGGCTTATTACACAGGTTTAAATGTTGGAGTAAACTATTATGAAACACTTGAAAGGTTAGATGATATTTTACCTTTCTTAATGCTGTTGCCCAAAGCTGTTTGTTATAAGCCGGTTGATTAAACAACAAATAATTGAAACATGATTTCAGGTGTAGGTAGAAATGTAATAGAAGATAAACCCGTTTTCGATTTCAAATTTGTTTTTACCAATGCCACCCCCACCCGGCTTTCAATTTCCCCTGCAATAAAACACCCCCATCAAAATATATAGTTACCATCACAGTATAAATAAAAAAAATTTTATGATTATCAGCAGGGAAGAAAAGATTTTGGAAATGGCAGCGCGTGATATAGAAGCACGTCGGTTAAGCGGCAATTATGAATACTGCTATGTGCCTGGAACGGTTGGCGAAGTTGCATGGCTTGTTGAGCGGTGGAATAAGCCTATTGCTGAAAGTGAATACACTATAGAAGCATACAACGATCTCGTAAAAGGCTTTAATTCTGAAAACATAGAAATCCTTATTGATGATACTATAATTAACGTAAAAGCGAAAGGCGGTTATACTTACAAAGGGTTTATGTTATATCCTGATTGGAAGACAACATTAAGAGATTTTATACTTTATGAAGACGAAACCCTTACGCCGGAAGTACATGTTAGCGTTCATAAAATATTTTTCTCACGTGATCGCACCGATAAAGATTTTTTAGTAAGTGCATTAAAAGCCAGAGACAAATTCAAAATTGTTTGCAAAGGTTTCGCGATTGCTAAATACATTGATTTCTTAAAGGTAGAAGCTGAAAAATTGAAACAACCTACTAAAGCCGCTAATAAAATTAATGCTCCTGTAATTGCTACATTCTGTTATCTACTTAACGAAATAGGTACGATGCCGAAAGGAAATAAATCTATTGCAGATTATTGTCAAGAAGTATGCAAAGAATATAATTTACCATACACAGATAAGGTTCGCCAAAACTATAACAGCAATCCCACAAAGAAAAATACTGAAAAGGTTGTAAGGCTTATACTTCCTGTTATATCAGCCAAAGAAAAAAATGATATTAATCAGTATTTGAATAATAAATACACACCAAAACAAAATTTGTACGCTTAATTGTCCGTACAAAAAGGCGTACATGCCTTGTTAGCATTTCAATTTTGTTGTCATAAAGCAAAATAATATGACAGCAGTTACAATTACCCAAATTACCCCGCCTGAGCTTGAAACGCTTATAGAAAATTCTTTAAGAAAAATCCTTAGTGCTAAACCCGAAAGCGCAAACCTACCTGAACAAGACCGGTGGCTTAATCTCACTGAATTTTGCCAGTATCACCCGGATAAACCTGCCAAAGCAACTGTTTACGGTTGGGTTAACGCCAAATTAATACCCGCGCACAAAAGCGGCAAAAAATTAAGATTCCTCAAATCCGAGATTGACGCATGGCTGATGTCAGGTAAAAAGAAAACGTTCGCCGAATCTGCAGCAGATGTAGATACTTATTTAAAAAAGAAAAAAGGCCAGATATGATTACCCAGCCCTTAAAATCTTTAATAATGCACAGCGAAAATACGGAAAAATTCCCGGTAAAAATAAGCCCTGATTTTAATGACATTGCAGCTAATACCATAATTAAAAGCATTGCAGCTATTAAAAAAGAAAGTGAAGCAACCCCGCACGAACAAATACTTGAAACCCTCATTGATCAGTTTGAAGCGGTTGATTTTGAAGCATTGGCATTCCCCGAGGTGGTTCAGCTAAGAGAAAAATTACAATCAGAAAGCAAAGAATCTGAAGAACTATTAAAGCAGCTAAAAAGTATTAAGTTAAACACCAAACATTACTTAATTATAACTATTGAAAACATTTTAAAACTTGCTGCAAAAAACAGATGGGGACTATGCAAAAAAAATGATTTCATTTATTTATATAACGGTTGTTATTGGAATGAAATTTCCAAAGATGACTTTCAAAAGTTTTTGGGGGAAGCATCTGAAAAAATGGGTGTGCCGCAATTCTCCGCAAGGTTTTACCAGTTTAGAGAACAATTATTAAAGCAGTTTCTTGCCACAGCAAATTTACCATCACCAGAAAATAACAATCAAAGTGTTTTGATTAATCTATTGAATGGCACTTTTCAAATAACTACTGCTGAAACTAAACTTAAACCGTTTAATAGCACTGACTTCCTTACATATCAACTTCCTTTTAAGTTTGATCCAAATGCAACAGCACCTCTTTTTGAGGCATATTTAAATAGGGTGTTGCCAGATATTGAAAGGCAACAAGTATTAGCAGAATATTTAGGATATGTTTTTATTAAGCACGGTAGCGCTGCGCTCAAAGAAGAAAAAGCCTTAATACTTTATGGTAAAGGTGCGAACGGTAAAAGTGTCTTTTTTGAAGTCGTGAATGCGTTATTGGGAGCAAATAACGTAAGTAGTTTTTCATTGCAAAGCCTCACTAATGACAACGGATATTTCCGGGCGAAACTTGGCAACAAGTTGGTTAATTATGCCAGCGAATTAAACGGGAAATTAGAAACAGATGTTTTCAAACAACTTGTTTCCGGCGAGCCGGTTGAAGCCAGGTTACCATACGGAGAACCGTTTATTTTGAAACAGTACGCAAAACTAATATTTAACTGTAATGAACTGCCCAAAGATGTTGAACACACAAACGCATACTTCCGGCGCTTTCTTATTATACCCTTTGATATTACTATCCCAGAAGAAGATCAGGATAAACAATTGCATACAAAGATTATTGATAATGAGCTTTCGGGTGTTTTCAACTGGGTGCTGGGTGGCCTGAAAAGATTATTAGATCAAAAACATTTTTCCAAATGCGAAGCTGCGCAGACGGCCTTAAATAAATACAAGGTTGAAAGTGATAGTGCTTTAATGTTTTTGACGGATCTGGAATATAAAGTTTCATTTACTGAACATCTTCCTCTCAAAGACATTTTCAGTGAATATAGGAGTTACTGTAATGACGGCGGGTTTAGGGCTTGCTCGATTAAAAATTTTGCGGAAAGGCTAAGAAGCATTGGATATACGACCGAAAGAAAAAAATATGGAACAGCCATAAATGCCGAGAAAAATAAAATGGTGTAGATGGTGTAGCAGGTGTAGGATGAAAAACAAAAAATATTTTTCAATCAAAGACATTTTCAGTGAATAATAACCGGTTTAAGTTGACTTCAAACAAAATCCCCAAAAAAGATTGTCTTTATTGCGGGGCTAAGAAACACTGGCAGTTATACATTGATACTATTACAGGGGAAATATTACCGGCATATTATGGCCGTTGTGATAATGAAGTTAAATGCAAAGCTTGGAATGACCCATATAAAGATGGTTATGCAAAAAAGATAAGGGAACAGGAAAATTTCAACTACGACAAAAAAAAGTATTTTTTTCGTCCTACACCTGCTACACCTGCTACACCAAAACCAAAAGTTAATACCGTTTTTTTTGATTTTGAAACTTTCAAGCAAACATTAGAAATTGGACGATATGAGCAAAACACTTTCATACAGAACCTGTTTCACAATGTACAGTTCCCATTTAATGTGAAAGATGTAACATCTGCTATAGAATTATACAGGCTTGGAACAATAGCAAAAGGTTACATGGCTGGCGCAACAACATTCCCATTTATTGACATTGAAAATAATGTAAGAACTATTCAGGTTAAACAGTTTGATGAACATAACCACACAACCGGGACAGATTATTTACATTCAATTATTGAAAAATATTATTCTCAAAACAACAATTCGGCACCGCAATGGCTGACTGATTATAACAAACAGGATAAATATGTTTCCTGTTTGTTTGGCGAACACTTGTTAAATAAATTTCCTAATAACCCTGTTGCATTAGTAGAAGCCCCTAAAACGGCTATATATGGAGCTTTATATTTTGGTTTTCCGGACAACATAGGAAATTTTATATGGCTGGCTGTTTATAATAAAAGCAGTTTTTCATTTGATAAATTAAAAGTTTTAAAAGGCCGTGATGTATATGTTTTCCCGGACTTGTCAAAAGATGGGAACACATATACAGAATGGCAACGGAAAGCAAAGGAATACGAAAGCCTTTTGCCAGGAACAAGATTTATTTTTTATGACCTGTTAGAGCAGATTGCTCCAGAAATGGATAAGAACAAAGGATTAGACATTGCGGATTATCTTATAAGGTTCGACTGGCGGCTTTTCAGAAAACAAAACATTCCACCTGCAGAAGATGAAAACGCAGAGGCGTTAGCAGCCTTTGATAAATGGTTTGGGCTAAACCCTGACGGCGGTATATTCTCTTACGGCAGTCAAAAATTTTCAATCACTAAAAAACAATCCTTAAACAATGGAATGGAAAGAACAACTATTACAAGCGCGTGAGCGGTATATGATAGAACACTATGCAGCCTGTAAAGATTTTGGTGTGCCATCAAAGTATCTCAATAACCGCTGGTATGTTTTGCTAATTATAACTTTATACAAAAGCGTTCTGCCAGAGACCATAAGTTCAATGGAGAAGACTTCCTGTCAAAGTATGGTTGGGCATTCGATGAGTT
>NZ_JASGEX010000090.1:0-11814 GCF_047606085.1 Parafilimonas sp. | reverse complement strand
TTTCTTATTTACAGCGAAGGCTGGGTGAAAGATGGTGATTTAAACACCGCTTACGGCCAGACGGTTGAGCCGCTGCCTTTTCATAACATGCCTTCTTATCCTTATACAGGAAAAGCGGCTTACCCTTCGGATGCAAGGCACAGGCAATACCAGGAAAAGTATAATACCAGGCTGATTAATACGGACAGGTTTCAGAATGCATTGAAACCCGTCCGTATTCAAAGCAGGGCCGAAAAGTAATTGCTTTGTACAGGTATTATTTTTTGGCAGGCTTATTCAGCCTCCATCCCAATCCCACACCCACAAGCCATTTCCCGTTTTTAGCGCTTGTTTTTGCCTGGTAGTACAACGGCAACTGGAATGACAGATGCTTATATGCATACGTAAAGCCAGCGCCCAAAGTAGGGGTTACAAAAGAATTTTTAGGGGTTGCCTTATCTTCTTTAAACCTGAGCGAAGGCAGCATGCTGATAATATATTTGCTGTTGCCGCTTGTAAGGCTAAGGCCCGGGCCAATAAAATTGGCGAATCCGCCTTTATCAACGTATCCTGCTATAACTATACCATCGTATGCTATAACTTTAGTTTGTTGTGCATAAATCCTGGTAATTGAAATCAGTATTATTCCCGCTAACAGCACGAAGGATTTGATTGGGAATTTGCATATCAAATCCTGTTTGTTTTTTATATTCATAAGCAATAATTAGCGCTTGTTGTTTGGCTTGGTTAATTCAATAAGCAAGTATCGTAAAAACAAACATAGCAATTCATGTTAATTTAAAAAAGTTGCAATTCAGCCACGGTGTGACGGTACATATTCCTGGAAGAAGGTTCTAATAAACCCGCTATATTATAAGGCTTTATTCTTTCTCTTCTTTCCTGTTAAGTAATGATATGTTTGAATTTAAGCGCTGGATGCTGTAAGAGATGATGTATTAAAATCCTATATTCAGGCCTCTCCCGTTATTTATTATTTAAAAGAGGTAATGCCGTTGTATTATGGGTTTCGTTATTATCTTCTGTTTCAAAAAAACCTGCTATACTTAAATCTTCTCCCAAATAAGGCCAGTAAAGCGCATATCCATCTATAATTTCAAATTTTTTTAGTTCTTCCGGTGATGCGCTAAGCAATAAAGGGAAATTTTTAACAGGTAAAGATGCCTGTCTTCCATCTTGCAATACTACATATATATCCGTATCAGTTACCCACACTTTAGATGCTTTGTAATCGAAAAAATTCATATCACAGATTTTTAAAAAATTCGTTCCAGCGATTAAGAAAAATTTGCTGATTTTCCTCAATAATTGACTCTGCAAGATAAATATCTTTATTCTTTAAGCCATAATTTTCCATACAGGCTACGGGTTGTATAGTAAATCTCGCTTCGCCATCAGTGCTTCTTACATGTACATGCGGCGGAATATGGTCATTGCTATAAAAGAAAAACCGAAGCCCAAAAATTCTCAATAGTTCAGGCATAATCCATCAATTATATTTATAAAGATAAAATCTAATTACAATTCAGCCATGGTGTGACGGTACATATTCTTAGAAGAAGGTTCTAATAAACCCGCTATATTATAAGGCTTTATTCTTTCTCTTATTGCATTGGTAAAGGCATCCATACCGGCCTGTGATATTGTTTTTGGCTGCGTTATATTGAGCAGTTCTTTATAGGTAGTGCACGCAATTTTTTGCACTTCATCATTATCCGCTTCCAGAAAATATTTTACGGGAATATTTTTCAAACGCTTCTGTTCATATATGATGGTAAAAGTGAAATACAGCATAGACCAGGCATTGAAAAGCGGGAAATACTGCATGGTTTTATAGCAGCCTGCAACCAGCAGGTCAATCAGTTTTAGTTCTTTAAAAACGACATGTTCGTATTCTTTCAGATGATCATATAACGGCTGCTGAAAGCTACGGTTTGCAGATAACATCTCCACCATTCTTTCAATGCCGGCCAGTGAATATGCAATGCCTGTGCTGAAAAGCGGGTCAACAAAACCAACGGTATGTGGCATAGCTGCCCAGCCCTCACCAAAGCATCTTTCCAGTTTTCTCTGCAACCTTCCTGAGCGAATAATGTTTCCCGGTTGTGCAGAAAGCTTTGCATCTTTCAGTATATGGTTTACATCAGGATATTTTTCCCGCATCAAATTCCATATTTCCTGCGTTTGCATTTTTTGCAATGGCGTGTTATTGCCGTTCAATGCAAATCCCCAGCTTGTGCGGTTATCATTAAAACGAAGTTGCCAAACCCATCCCTCATCCAACACATGATGCAGGGCTGAGTTGTCTGCATCGTAAGGATAATCAGTTGTTGTGATGTTTTTTTGATGCAGCAGATCCGTCCATCGCGGCAGGTTATCGAAATGAGAGAATACTGCAAATGAGTTGGTGAGAAAGCTTTCGGCTGAAGATTTTACTGAAAACAGTTTATCCGCCAATACGCCGCTGCCGGTTGCATCAATAAAAAAAGATGCATGAATAATTTTGCTTTCGTTATTAAAATGAACAGCAAAATTCCACTTGCTTTTTTTCCTTATAGCCGATGTGATTTCTGTTTCTTCTAAATAATCAATACCGGCTTCTTTCACTTTATTCACCAGAAAAGCATCGAAGTCTGCACGCAGCCAGTTGGTATCAGACATTGCATCGCTTACGCTTGCTGCCACAAGCAATTCATTGCAATGATTTGCATCCGTTGAAAATTCTTTACCAGGATAGTGCTTATAATAACTGAACCCTCTTTTAATGCCGCATACAATTTCGGCATGTGTTTTTTGCCAGCTTCCATACCTTGAAAAATCATACAGCCAGGGCAGGTTATATTTCGAAGAAAGCGAACGCAGGATCATATCAGCAATGGGCGTGGACGATTCGCCAATTGCAAAGCGCGGGTGTTTGCCTTTTTCAATCAGGCAAATATTGAAACCACATTCATTTAAACAAAGAGCAGTTAAGGCGCCGGCGAAGCCGGCGCCGGCAATTGCGATATCATAATGGCTCGATGTTTCAGGCATAATTTATTTTAAATTGCGCAAAGTACATAATACTACAACTTTAACTTAAAACAACTCAATTACCAAAAGGCCAAACAAATACTTGCAATGAGTGTAACGCTAAGGGATTATCAGGCAAATGGAATTAAAGATATAATGGCTGCATGGAACGATTGCAGAAATGTGTTGTTTCAAATGCCTACGGGAACAGGAAAAACCACAAGAGCAAAGAATCTCTGGTTTATTCTCCCATGATCTCATCTTTCTTTTTCTTCCTGAAAGGATTGGTTTCCGGACCCGCCATTTTCACAATCTTTGGTGTGAATGTTCCAATTACATCTATCAATGCTGCCTGGCTTTTCATTCGTGCAAATTTGTTTTTTCAGTTGTCTCATGGAACCTCGCTATGCACATTCCCCTGTGTGAGAAAAAATTATCATGCTCGGTTTCATTACATCATTAATGTTTTTATAGGCAAACGGCGCTTCGTCCAAACCGCCACCCAGCAACTTCACACCATGCTTTTGCAATTCTTCTTTTAAAGCATTATGGGTAATACTTGCCATAGCCGCAGTCCTGCTCATTTTCCTTCCTGCACCATGGCTCGCAGAATTAACGGAAGCAGTTTCGCCCTTGCCTCTTACAATAAAACCATTTGCCGTCATGCTGCCGGCAATAATACCCAGCACATTTTTGCCGGCAGGCGTAGCGCCTTTCCTGTGTACAATCACTTCTTGGCCTTCATGCATTTCCTTCCATGCAAAATTGTGATGGTTCTCTACCATTTTTATCGGTTGCCTTCCCAACTGCTTCGCAATTTTTGCATGGATAATATGATGGCATGCGCTTGCATAATCACCTGCCAGGTTCATAGCGAGCCAGTATTCTATCCCTTCCGCTTCATTCAGATCCAACCATGCCAGGTTTTTTGCTTCCTGTGGCAATCTTCTTTTGCTGACAGCAATTTTAGTATAATGATTGGCAATGTTTGCACCCAACGCCCTGCTGCCGGAATGTGATAACAAACCAACATATACACCAGGGTTCACATTTAATATTTTATCTTTTTCAGTAATGGTTACCTCACCAAATTCAACAAAATGATTTCCGCTCCCACTGCTGCCCAATTGTTTCCAGGCCCTGCCTTGTAAACCTTTCAATAAGGGTGTTGATTGAAATATTTCGCTATCCATCACAGCATGTTCTGCAGGCTGCTGAAACGTAGCACCGCTGCCGAATAAAGTAGCTTCATTAATTTCCCTTGCAAAAAAATTTTCCCTGTTGGTTAATTCCTTTGCATCCATATCAAAAATGCTAAGGCACATCCTGCAGCCAATATCAACGCCAACACCATAAGGAATAACGGCATTGCTGGTTGCCAGCACACCGCCGATCGGCAGTCCATAACCATGATGTGCATCCGGCATTAAAGCGCCGGCTACTGCAACAGGCAGTTTTGCGGCGCTATACATTTGATGAAACGCGCCTTGCTCAATATGTTCCGCACCAAATATGCTGAATTGAATGCCCGTATTGTTCAATGAGATTTCAGCTTCACCTTCAATACCTTTCGGTAATAATTTTTCAGCTATCATACCAAGCGCTTCGTCATTTTTATATTCCACCGGAGAAGCCAGTACGCCCTTTAAAATTTCTGTCGCTTCTTCCTTGGTGTAATGCTTAAAATTTTTTTCCATCACACTCATGGCAACAGGAATCACCGGGCTTTCAGGAAAACCGATTGCCCTTAACTCTTTTGCTGTTATTTTTAGTTTACTCATTTTGTTTTGTTGTTTTTAATTTACGATTTTTATGGGTTTACCACCTTATCTGCGCAACTGCTGCCGGCAAAAGCATGCGGCTTCGCTTTGAACACAAAGCCCCCGTCCAACCGGGCAGGCATTCCCATTATGTAGCTCATTGCATCTTTCAAAGCGCTGTTGCTTTTAAAGTTTGGATTGGTGTTAATATCTGCATGGATTTCCATGTCCACATTAAAAGCAATAAACAGTTGGCATAAACGGTAAGCCGTTTCAATGCTGCGGGAAACTTCTTCCAGCATACGTTGTTTTACGGGCATTTTGTTTTGCACGGTTTCATTGCTGATGTACATAAAGCCACCTTTGCCTTCACGCACAAAAACAATTACAGTGGCAAACTCAATACGTTTGTTTTTCACCTGGCTGTCTGTACCAATGCACACACGCATTTTGTTGCCTGCCTGTTGTTCTTTCATCAACACCTGCCTTACTTCTTCTTCAATGGATTGTTTAATTACAGTGCCATTGAACCTTCTCCATTGTTGCATAACGCATCATTTAAAACTTTTTTATTGCACGGATCATAAGGCTCGAACTTATATCTTCAGTGTTGGAGACTGATATGTTAGCCATTACACCAAACCCGTATTTGCGGACGAAGCTGGACTCGAACCAACACTATCACGGCTTCAACATGATGCTCTGCCATTGGAGCTATTCGTCCGTTATGCTTTGAGTCCTGCGAAAGATTCGAACTTCCTTCTCCCGGTTTGCAGCCGGATGCATACGCCATGTCTGCCAGCAGGACTTGCTGCGGAGAGTAAAGGAGTCGAACCTTTGTACCGGATTAACGATAGCCCAAGCTTAGCAGGCTGGCACATTACCGCTCTGTCAACTCTCCGTTTGCGTGATCGATAAGATTTGAACTTTCAACCAATGCCTTAACAGGCAACTGCTCTTACCATTGAGCTACAAGCCGGTTATCTGAACCATGATTTATACGATTTATGGATTAGCTTGATAAACTTTTATAATCCAATAATTCTTTCAATCCCACAAATCATGGTTCAGACATTATTGGGTGGCTTCGGGGATGGAACCCTGTTCTCCACATTCACAGTGTGGCGCTTTACCGCATAAGCTAAAGCCAACGTATGTTGTTGAGGTTGGACTTGAACCAATATCATCAGCTTCAAAGGCTGATATGCTAAACCATTGCACTACTCAACAATTTGTGTAGCATGAGAGGCTCAAACTCTCCCCTCCGGTTTGGAAGACCGGCACGCCTTCAGCAACGCTTATGCTACATTTTTGTATAGCAGGCAGGACTCGAACCTGCAGCCTCTCCGTTCCAGACGGAGTATCCAACCGGCTGGAATGCTGCTATATTTTTAGCAGTCCCGTAGATACGGAACCGCTTTTTCATCATGCATCAATGTGCATCATCACTACAAAAGAAAAATCATTCGCCATGTTTTAGCAAGCATGTTTTCAAACTCCTTTCAGCCTTGCTTTATACGCCTTTGCTTTTTTATTAATGCTTCGTTTGTGCATTAAGTTCAGCATCTTAATGGTGTTGGTTTCGCCAAAACATTTCACCAGTGTTCTGATTAAAAATTTGTTGTCCATTTTTTAATCCCTCCTTTTTGTTTTTTAAAAGTGCTCCCTCCGCCTGTACGGTTTATACGAACAAGACGGGCATCTCACCGGGAGCACTTGTTCCTCCTTTCTGCACATAATATTTTCAACGCTCTGTTTTTGGCCTGTAAGGTTTTAAGACCTTACAGCCCTGTTTCATAGTCTCCTTTATAGGGGTGCGCATAAAAAAACCGGTCGTTTCTGGCGACCGGTTTTTTCTTTTTACATAAGTGTTTTACTTATGTACGAATACAATCCGGCCGCTTATGTTTATCGCCAAGCTCATTGCATATCATTACAATACTGCCCTTGGGCTGCACATGCCAATAACACCTGAGCGATGGCAACATTTCGTTCAGTATTGTTTTTGTAAACTGTGTATGTCGTTTTTGTTTTAGCATTTTATTTTTTTTACCTCACCCCCACCCCTCCCGAATGGTCGGGACAAGTTCTCCAAAGGAGAGGGAGAGAAATAAAAAACCCCGCATTTTTTGCGGGGCCTTATGTATGTTTAATTCGTTGTTTATTACAAATTATTCAGCATTATACGCCCCGCAAACAGTGTAGCCCATTATCGGACTAAACTTATTTGTTAAATCAATATATAGTGATTTGCGTTGCATGATGAATGATGAATTTTCTTTTGCGGCTGCAAAGATGAAATTATTTATATCATACTTCCAAATTTTCAGAAATATTTTTTTCATGAATTTTCTTTATTGATCTCCCGGTCATTAAAAGTTTTATGATGGCAATAAAAATTAAGGGGATCAATGGTGTATGGCAGTACAATTTACCGGCAGTTTGTTTTGTATCGGCAGGTTAATAAAAACGGGAAATTCATCCCCAACCTGGCTACCCATATTGCTGAAGGTTTTCAGCGTTATTCATAAGTTCTGTATAAAGTTTCTGGCTTTCGAATGTAAGCTTGTCAAAATCTATCTGCACCTGCGAAATAATTTCTGTGAGCGTATTTATGCGGCCTTCCACATCAAGAAATTTATTCAGCACCACAATTCTTTTCTGTTCAAGCAGGCACCAGCCGCTCTGGAATGTGCCCCGCTCGTAACGAATGGTATAATTGCAGTCTGCAAGCACCTGCTGCAGTTTATCAAGATATGCCTGTGAAGGTTTCGTCATTCCACAAAATTAAAAACAACCTGCACAGGCAGTTTTGTTAATTTTCCACAGGTTGTTATTACGCCGCAGGCCTATCGTGCCCGGCAAACCAAAAAAATGCAGGCCACTGTAACATTTAGCCCATTTATGCGTACAATAATAAATTCAAATTTTCGAATATTAATTTTACAGCTTTTTAAAGAGCGTTTATGACCGAACGGGACTATAATGAGTGCGTTAACTTATATGCCGATAATGTTTTTCGCTTTATCGTGAAAAACCTGCGGCATGAGGAAGATGCAAGGGATATTGTTCAAACTGCTTTTGAAAAATTATGGCGCAATCTTGAAACGGTGAACGTGGAAAAATCAAAGGCTTTTTTGTTTACCGTGGCATACAATCAAATGATTGACCATATAAGAAAAGTAAAAAGGATAAGTTTAAAAGATACATTTAGTGCAGAAGCAAGAACATACAGCCAGCCGGTATCGAACCTGAAAAAGAATTTACAGGATGCATTGAATACGCTGAATGAAACACAAAGAAGCCTGGTATTGCTGAAAGATTATGAAGGCTACAGCTATGAGGAAATAGGGCAAATTACAGGACTGAATGAAAGCCAGGTAAAAGTCTATCTGCACCGTGCAAGGCTTAACCTGCGCAATTATCTGGTAAAACCTGAAAATGTGTTGTAAGCTTAAAACTGTTAAAAAATGCAAACGATCAACAGAAATAATTACGAAGAATTTTTCTTACTGTATATAGACGGCGAGCTTAATGCTGTGCAGCAACTTGCAGTGGAAAACTTTGTTCAGCAAAACCCTGATCTTGCTGTAGATCTGCAAATGCTGCAGAACACCAGGCTTTTTCCTGAAGATATTGTGTTCGATAACAAAGAAGGCTTACTGAGAACAGAAGGCCATACCATTAATGAAACGAATTATGAAGAATTTTTTCTTTTATATATTGATAATGAATTAAGCCCGGCCAAACGCGAAGAAGTGGAGAAATATGTATTGCAGCATCCGAAACTGCAGGAAGAGTTTATTACCCTGAAACAGGCCATGCTGGTTCCGGAAGTAATAAGCTATGGTAATAAAGAAGCACTGTATAGAACAGAAAAAAGAAAAACATTTTACCTGAAACCTTTATACTGGGCTGCGGCAGCCATCTTTACAGGCTTATGTGGCGTTGGCGTATGGATGATACAACCTGCAAACAATGTTAAGCCGCCTGTTGCTATAAATAATCCTGATCAAACAAAACAGCCAACGCAAAATGCTTTAGCTGATAAAGCTGTTACAACAGATAGTATTAAAAAAGAAGCGAAGCAGGAACCTGTTATTGCAGAAAAGACTTTGCCTGGGAAATCTAAACAGAAAACTATAGTTAAAGCAACCAGTGTAAAAAAGAAGAAAGATGATTCAGTTACGCCAAATCCAGAAGATAATATTATACAAAACAAGCAGGATAAAGTGGCTTATGAGCCGCCGGTAATCAAACGCAGCAGCAATAACAACATTACCCGGCAGTTGAAAGAACCCCCAGCTGAAAAACATGATGTGGCAGCAAGCCTGCCACAAACCATCAATCATCAGCAGGATGATGCGGCGTCATTACAAACGCCCGTAAAAGAGGATGAAAATAACGGGCTTCAAAATGGTTACCGCACTTACAATGTTGCCTATAAAGAAATCAACACAAATGATGAAGACCGCTCTTTGCGCATAGGCATGCTCGATCTTAACAAAGACAAAGTAAAAGGCTTCTTTAAAAAAGCCGGCCGCATGTTTGGCAGGCCAAATAATAATGAAAATGAAGATGGCAAGCTGCAGGTTGCCAATTTTGAAATAAACACGAAAAAACAATAATCAAACAACGCAAAAGAACAATATAATGAAACGGATGTTACTCACAGGAATAATCATGCTGTCATCGCTGGCAATCTTCGCCCAAACCGATACCACTGGAAAACCTTCCACGGAAGACACGGTTTTTGTAGGCAATTTCATCATCATAAGAAATAACAAAGACAGAAATACTTACAATGATAGTTTGCCGCCGCGCCGCGGAGACTATACAATCATCAATATACCGAAGAAAAGCGTATATGTGCATGCGCCGCGCCCAAACAGGTTTATCAGCACCAACTACCTCATCTTCGATCTTGGCTTTGCCAACTATAACGATAAAACGGTTTATGGCAGCCCGGAAGCCGCAAACTTTGCAGAAGATGGCATAGATAAACATGACCTTAAACCCATAACCGGCAAGTCATCCAATGTAAACATCTGGCTGTTCATGCAAAAGCTAAACCTAACAAAGCACGTGCTTAACCTTAAATACGGCCTTGGTTTAAGCATGTATAATTATCGCTACAGCAGCAATATCTCTTTCCAGGAGCAGGCGCCATACATTATAATGGACACGGTAGATTTTTCAAAGAACAAGCTGTATGCAGGTTATGCCACTGTGCCGTTCATGCTTAACGTAAACCCTTTTACCAGCCGCCGCCACGGGCTTAACTTCAGTGCAGGTGTAAGCGCGGGTTACCGCATATTCACCCATACAAAACAAATAAGCGATGAACGCGGCAAAGTAAAAAATCATGATGGCTTCGATCTTAACGACTGGATGTTTGCTTATGTTGCCGAAATTGGCCTTGGCCCGGTGCGTGTGTATGGCAGTTACAGCATCAACACTTTGTTTGAAGATGCAAAACATTATCCTTATACAATTGGGCTGAGGTTTAGCAACTGGTAAAATTTTTTCGCACAAAGAAAGCGGAGCCAACGGAGATGTACTCTGCTTACTCCTTTGCTTTGTGCGAAACTTTGAAAAGCTGCGTAGTATGCACTACGCGGCTTTTTATTTTATCATTCTTGTCCAACCAAAATATTTTCTCTTGGGCTAAAGCCCTTTATGGGCCTGCTTTTACTAACCCCAAACTTAAGTCTGGGGTTAGTAATCTGAAACCTCTCACAATGGGCTTTAGCCCAAGTTATTTATGTTTCCGGCAGGCAAACAGATGGCATCACGGTTGTGTCACTCCCCTGTGCTGTATATTTTCATAGCAGCATAATTCAACGTCATTGGCAGAATTGAAGCCTTTTAATACTAAAGCCATTCGTTGGTGGAAAATACCAATTTTGATAAAAATTCTTGAAAATCATTAACCGAACCAGGGCTACTATTTAGCTTTATTCTGAAGAGAAATAAAAACTTTTGAAATGTGGCTTCAAGAATATTTTATAACAGAAGGACTCTTACCCTTATTAGAAACTTTAAATAAATATGGAAGTTTTAAAAAATATTATGATAGCGAGAGCGCTCAAGCCAATATTCAAAAACTGAAAGAAGAAATTAAAAAATTTGAACTGGAAGAAAAGACATTAAAAGAAAAAAGTATTGAACTTAACTCTCAACTTCAAGCTATAGAAAACAAATCATCTGAAGTCAAACTTCAGATAAAGGAAATTAAAAAGAAAATTCAGGAATTAGAATTGCAATTAAAGTAAGAATTTCAAAGTAGTGAACTTTTTGAGAAGCAATCTGTATCTATAAAAACTAAAAATGGCTAATAAAATTTATAAAGTGTTATTTGAAAATGGAACACATTCAAAAACAGAATTACTGACTTCCGTAGAACCAACTGATGTATACTTTACGGGACCTGTATTTGTTTCACATGATTCTATTGCTAATATTTATTTTTTTGTTGAAGCTACAGATGAAGACGACGCTAAAATTAAAGCTACTAAAAAGTTGGATGGATTATAAAAATTCTGTTACAACAGTGTCTTCATTTCACAACCCTAATTGAAAAGTTGCTTTATTTATAATAAGCACTAAAAATATTTATGATGAGAATAAATGCATCAATAGTTGAAGAAGATATTAATAAATATAAGCTGCACATATATTCCCAGGAGGAAAACATTTCTTTAAAATATATTTTGATTTTTCAGGACGATTGGTTAGATGAAAATGGAACGACGCAAGTATATGAAAGGGATAACATATTTGAGCTTCCATCAGATATATGTAAAATACTTGCTGATTTTGATCAAAATATTTTAACTGAAAAGACTATTAGTGAAATTATATCTAAAGAATGCCGCTACTTTATGACAATAGAATATTTTTATCCTGTTAATCATTAATTGGTAGTGTTTATTTCTTTGTGTAAATAGCTTATTAGTAGCTGTATAGAGAGTTAACCCGCGGGCAGGTGAAGTGAAGTGAGGCGTAGCGGAGCCGAACGAAGCGAACCTGCCCGGTTTGCGGC
>NZ_JASGEX010000089.1:0-5503 GCF_047606085.1 Parafilimonas sp. | reverse complement strand
ATTACCATATTAAAAGATGCCTCTGCCGCTATTTACGGTGTACGGGGCGGCAATGGCGTGGTGGTGGTAACAACCAAAAGAGGATCGGCCGGTAAAAATAATATTAATGTAGATGCTTATTCAGGGTATCAAAGCTTTTTCCGTTTTCCCAAAGTGCTTTCCAGCACACCGGAGTATTTATATTACAGGGCTGATGCGGAGATGAACTGGTATGGCTCTACAAGCATAACCCAGGATGTGCTGGATGCCGCCAAGGCAGGCACCGATCCCCAATACAGGAGTTTTGACTGGCGTAAATTTGTAATGAATAATAACGGGGCAGCCCTTAATTCTGTAAACGTTAATATTAGCGGCGGTTCAGATAAAGTGAACTATTACGTATCGGGCACGAACCTGTATCAAAACTCTGTGCTGGGCAAGGAATATAATTTCAACAGAACAAACCTGCAATCAAATATCACGGCAAAAGTTGCCAACGGGCTTAAAGTGGGTTTTGATATAAACGGCAGAGTGGAAACAAGAAAAAATCCCGGTGTGCCTTACGGAGACGACTATTGGCTGGCCCGTTTTGCCGTGCTGAGAAATACACCAATGGAAAGGCCGTATGCCAATGATAACCCTGCTTACCTGAACGACCTTGGCGCCCATCTTGAAACCAATTATGCCTTTCTGAACAATACCCTCTCCGGCAAATACAGGGACGACTGGAGGGTGCTTCAAACAAACTTTCACATAGAATGGGATCTGCCCTGGATAAAAGGGCTTTCTTTAAGAGGCCTTGGTTCATATTATTATGCCGATGATCTTTTAAATAACCAGGAATATACCTATGAAGCCTATACCTATATTCCGGCTACAGATTCCACGGAAGAAGAATATAAAGTAACAGGCGGCAGCACCAACCCATGGAGAGAAAGAAACCAGGAAAAGCACATTAACACCGATATTCAGCTGCAGGCCAGCTATAACAATACCTTCGGCGATCATACCATAAGCGCCACTTTGGTTGCAGAAAGAATAAAAAACCATCACCTTAAAGACTGGGTGCATGCAGTGCCACAGTCAAACAACCTTCCGCTTATTTATTATAATATCACAGATACGTACGACGACTTGGATGAAACAGAAGCAAAAACAGGGTATATAGCCCGCATAACCTACAATTACAAAAACAGGTATTTTATTGAAGGCTCAGGCCGCCGCGACGCCTCTTATTTATTTGCGCCCGGGCAGCGGGTGGGTTACTTTCCGGCTGTTTCAGCAGCATGGCGCATTACCGAAGAGCCTTTCTTTAAAAGCCTGCTGAATAATAAAACGAATATCCTGTCAGACTTTAAGATAAGAGGCTCTTACGGCCAGTTAGGTGACGACAGAAGCATAAGCAACCAGGATGATCCTATCGTATCACCGTTTGCTTATTTGCCGGGATATGTTTACGGGGAAAACGGATATGCCATACTTGACGGCAGCATCATCACTGCCTCAAGAGATAAAGGCATTCCCATAACCAGCATATCATGGATGATTGATAAAACAACCGACATAGGCGCCGACTTTACTTTATTCAATGGAAAAGTAACGGGATCATTTGACTGGTTCAAACGCAAGCGTACCGGTATTCCCGTATCGCAAAGCGATGTGGTGCTTCCCCTGGAATTAGGCTATACGCTGCCATCTGCCAACCTTGAATCGGATGAACAATATGGTTCTGAAGGATCATTAAAGTATAACGGGCAGATAGGGCAGGTGTTCTTTACCGTGGGCGGAAACCTTTCTTATGCACGGGCAAAATATCTCAGCCAGTATAAACCAACCTATCAAAACTCCTGGGACCAGTACCGTAATTCAAGTGTGAACCGGTTTACCGATAAGGACTGGGGTTATATCTGCATTGGCCAGTTTCAGTCGTTCGACCAGATTAATAGCTACGATGTGGACATAGACGGCCAGGGCAATAAAACATTGCTGCCCGGCGACCTGATTTATAAAGACATAAACGGCGATAAAAAAATTGACGGCCTCGACCAGCGCCCCATAGGATTTGCTTATGGTGCGCAGCCAATGGTGAATTTTGGTTTCACCTTGTCGCTGGCATATAAAGGGTTCGATTTTCATGCAGACTTTTCCGGCGCTTCCGGTTATACATGGTACCAGGATTGGGAACAAAGATGGGCATTCCAGAACAACGGAAACCTGAATGCCATATTTAAAGACAGGTGGCACAGGAAAGATATATACGATTTAAACAGCGAATGGATACCCGGCAAATACCCCGCTAACCGTTATAATCCCGGCACTTCGCACAGCAACTATTCCGCCATGTCAACTTTCTGGGTGCACAATATAACTTATTTCAGGGCCAGGACGATTGAGCTGGGTTACTCGCTGCCTCAATCCTTATTAAACAAGATTAAAATTCAAAGCGCAAGAATTTATATCAACGGGTACGACCTGTTCTCGATTGATAACCTGGCCCAGTATAATCTCGACCCGGAAACCATTGATAACAATGGCTTACAGTTTCCCCAAAACCGGGTAATCAATTTCGGTGTCAATTTATCATTCTAACCTAATCTTAAAGAAAATAGTAATGAAACCGAGCATGATAATTTTTCTCACACAAGGGGAATGTACATAGCGAGGTTCCATGAGACCATTGAAAAAATAAACTTGTACGAATGAAAAAGATTTCAATCATTATAACAGCAGCCATTATTTTAAACGCCACAGCCTGTGTAAAAGACGATGATTTTCTGGATGTGGATCCCACTTCCATTATTGCGGAAGATGTAGCGTTCTCCGATCCCAAATTAGTATTGTCTGTATTAGCTGATTTATACAATCGTTATTACGATTTTTCAGGATTGGATAATGGCTGGGCCAGCTTTGCAGATTTCAGTGAAAGCTTTCCTTCAGAAAACGGCAGTTCCAGCATAGTGCAAAATACCGGGTGGGGCTACAGCACCTGGAATACCTGGGATTACACATACATACACGATCTGAACCTGTTTATAGAAAGAGACAGTGCAGCAACAGAATTAACGGATGATAACAAAGCCAGGTTTTTGGCAGAAGGCCGTTTCTTGCGCGCAAGCTATTATTTTGAAATGGTGAAGAGAATGGGCGGCGTACCCTTAATAACCTCATCCGTTGAATATGATGCTGCAAAAGGTGTGGAAGCGGTTCAGTTCCCAAGGGCAAAAGAGTCGGATATATATGATTTCGTGATCAGTGAGGCGGAAGCTATAAAAGACGATTTGCCGGCTGATGTAAGTGTTAAATCCAGGGCCAGCAAAGGCGCCGCCTTAGCCATGGAATCGAGGGCCGCATTATATGCCGGATCCATAGCCAAATATGGCGCTTCCACGCCCACGGTTTCTTTATCAGGCGGCGAAGTAGGCATAGCGGCAGATAAGGCAAACGATTATTATACCATTGCTTTACGGGCGGCTTCAGAAATAATCAATGGCGAAGCCGGCGCTTACTCACTGTATAATAAAGGCGGCGATCTTTCCACCAATTTTGCAAACCTGTTTCTGGATAAAGACAGCCCTGAAACCATCTTCTTTGAGGATTTTGAAACAGGCGGCAAAACACATGCATTCACCACAAACGATCAGCCTTACTCCTTATCTGAAGAAGGCGGCGATGCAGGAAGGCTTAACCCTTCCTTAAACTTTGCAGAATCATTTGAAAAATTAGATGGCACGTATGCGCCCTTTACTACCACAGATGCTTCCGGCAACCCGGTTTATTATGATGACATACAGGATATTTTTGCTGACAGGGATGCCCGCCTGGCCGGGACTATTTTACTGCCCGGAGGTACGTACAAAGGCGGGATCGTGGATATATGGGCCGGTTATGTTTTGCCCGACGGCAGCATAGTAACAAGCGATCAGTCAGGCACTTTTAAATCCCTTTATTCCGGCGGGCCCAGCATCCAGGTAGTGGGCGAAGATGGCCCGGTAAACGGGTTGGAACTGAGAACACAAACAGGCTTCTACATTCGTAAATATATAGACCAGGCAACGGGTTCCGGCACAAGAGGCCTGGGCAGCACCGTGGCATTTATCCGTTATCGCTATGCAGAAATTTTATTGAATGCTGCAGAAGCTTCCTTTGAGTTGGGAGACAATGCCACAGCCGCAACCTATTTAAACCAGGTGCGTGCCCGTGCAGGCTTAACTGTAGCGCTCACGGCTTCAGATGTTACGTTTGACAGGATAGTGCATGATCGCAGGGTGGAACTGGCTTTTGAAGGCCATATCTTATTTGATTATAAACGCTGGCGCATAGCTGCAAAGGTTTGGGACGGGCAGCCCACCACGCTGGCCAGCCTTACAGCAAATATCGGGATAGCTACCAAACGCAGCACACAGCCCTGGGGCCTCTGGCCATACAGGCATGTGGATGACCCCACTAAGCCAAACGACTTTAAATGGATGTTTAAAGAAACGCTGCCGGCTTTAGCTACCGGGTATAACAGGTTCCTGTCAGGCAATTATTATTCGCAGATACCTTCTGATGCCATAGCAAGCAATCCAAAACTTATACAGCAACCAAATCAATAACCTTATTAAATTTTAATACATGAAACACTTATCGAAATATATGTTAGCTGCTGGTTTGGGCGCATGTATCTACTCCTGTAAAAAAGATAATTATGCACCGCCGGGCGCTATGTTAACCGGTAATCTCTTATACAATACCGATACCATTTATGTAGAGAAAGATGCGGTGCACTTTCAAATCTATCAATACGGTTTTGGCAAGGTCGGCCCCATCTCCACCAATGAAACCTTTGCACAGGATGGCAGTTATTCGGCAGCGCTGTTTAACGGTGATTATAAACTGATTATCCCTGCCGGCGACGGGCCTTTCGTTTCCGCGACCACATCTTCCGGCGCGCCGGATTCGGTTGCCATTACCATGAACGGAAATCAAACTACGGATATACAGGTTACGCCTTACTATTTAATCCGCAATGCGCAGGCATCTGCTTCAGGAGATAATGTAACGGCCAGTTTCTCTATTGATCAGATAATCACAGGCGCTGATGCAAAAGATATAGAAAGTGTAAACCTGTATATCAATAAAACACAGTTTGTATCTGCCAATAATAACATTGCCGGCGCCAGCGTAAGCGGCAGCGATCTTACAAGCCTGTCAGGCGTAAGTATGAGTGTTGCCATACCTTCCATGACGCCAACGCAGAGTTATGTATTTGCACGCATTGGCCTGAAAATATCCGGTGTGGAAGACATGATATTTTCACCGCTTTTTAAAGTTGAATTTTAGCCCCTCTAAATCTCCCCCAAGGGGAGATTTTTTGAGAGCGTGAAATTTTGGGGGTGTTTTATTTAATTGAGTTCTTAGAAGCTGTCTAGATTTAATATTTTCAATCACCATTGCCATTTTTAAATAGAAAAAATTGGATGATTTCGCTGAATTTGATGTCAAAGCCAATAAAAAATAGCTGTTTTTGCTACTATACAAAATT
>NZ_JASGEX010000088.1:0-36408 GCF_047606085.1 Parafilimonas sp. | reverse complement strand
TAATCATTTTGCCTTAAAATCAAAAATGATGGTTAACGCCACTAAAATAGCCTGGATAACAATGCACCAACTGGCCAATCATAAATTGACAGCATAATTTCTGTGAATAAAAATGCGTAACATCAGTCTGTAATTATAAAAACAGGATTTTGAAATATAGATATAGAGTTGCTGCACAACGCCCAAAAAGTAAAGAAAGAAAACCCGTGAACTGGTGAACACGTAAACTTTTAAACTTAATTATGGAATATAACTTCAGCGAAATAGAAAAAAAATGGCAGGACTGGTGGATAGCCAATGAAATATATAAAGTAAGCAACGATTCATCCAAACCAAAATATTATGTATTGGATATGTTTCCTTATCCCAGCGGTGCAGGCCTGCATGTAGGCCATCCGTTGGGTTATATTGCCAGCGATATTTATGCGCGTTATAAACGGTTAAAAGGCTTTAATGTTTTGCACCCGATGGGCTATGATGCATTTGGTTTGCCTGCCGAACAATATGCTATCGAACATGGCATTCATCCGGCTGTGTCAACCAAACAGAATATAGAAAATTTTCGCAGACAGTTAGATAAAATTGGCTTTTGTTTCGACTGGAGCCGTGAAGTAAACACCAGCGACCCATCTTATTATAAATGGACACAATGGATTTTCCTGCAACTCTTTAAATCATTTTATAACCGCCAGACAAAAAAGGCAGAAAGCATTAATGTGCTGGTTGCTTCCTTTGAAAAAAACGGTAATGAATATCATCCTTTTCCTAATTCACAGTTTCAATTGGCAGATGTGACTCACAGCTCACAGCTCACAGCTCATGGCTTTCAATTCACTGCCGAACAATGGAACGCATTCTCCGAAAAGCAACAGCAGGACATTCTCATGGAATATCGTCTTGCCTATTGCGGATACGGCGAAGTAAACTGGTGCGAAGCATTGGGAACTGTGTTAGCGAATGATGAAGTAGTGAACGGCGTTAGTGAACGGGGCGGTTATCCGGTTGTAAAAAAGAAATTGCGCCAGTGGTATCTGCGCATTACCGAATATGCCGACCGCTTGCTGGAAGGCCTGCAAACAGTGGATTTCAGCGAAGCGATGAAGGAAATGCAAACCAACTGGATCGGTAAAAGTTATGGCGCTGAAATAGATTTTGAAATTGATGACAGCGACAAAAAACTGCGTGTGTTTACCACGCGGCCCGATACCATTTTCGGCGTTGATTTTATGGTCATCGCACCCGAACACGAGTTGGTGGAAGAAATAACCACGCATAAACACAGGCAGGAAGTGGAAGATTATATTACCTGTGTTAAAAGCCGCAGTGAAAGGGAACGCATGGCGGAAAAAACCATCAGCGGCGCTTTTACCGGCGCGTATGCCATCAATCCTTTCGATTTAAGGCAGGTACCCATTTACATCAGCGAATATGTATTGGCGGGTTATGGCACCGGCGCTATTATGGCCGTGCCTTGCGGTGATGAACGCGACTTCCGTTTTGCCAAACATTTCAACATAGAAATTACCAATATACTCGGCAATAAATTTGATGGCAAAGAAGCCAACCCCACCAAAGATGCAGAACTGGAAAACAGTAATTTCCTAACCGGCATGCTGATGCGGGATGCCATTAAAATTATAATTAAAGAAATTGAAGACTTAGGTTATGGCAAGGCCAAAGTGAATTATAAAATGCGGGATGCCGCCTTCAGCCGGCAGCGTTACTGGGGAGAGCCTTTTCCCATTGTTTGGAAAGATGGGATTGCTTATCCTTTGGATGAAAGTGAATTGCCATTGGAGTTGCCCAAAGTTGAAAATTATAAACCCGGGCCGGAAGGCGAAGGGCCACTGGCGAATGTGAAAGAGTGGATGGAAGTTCCTGCGAGTTCGTTGGTTGACCTCACCCCCAACCCCTCCCGAATGGTCGGGACAAGTTCTCCAAAGGAGAGGGGAGCGTCAGGCGCAACTCCCGGATATATGACAAATACTCCCGAACAATGGAAAATTCTTGCCGTATATGCAAAAGAGAACAGGCAAAATAAAACTGAGGCAGAAGATAAGTTATGGCAGGCTTTGCGCAACAGGCAAATAAATAATTGCAAGTTCAGAAGGCAACATCCTGTTGCAGGTTATATTCCTGATTTTGTTTGTCTGGAAAAAAAATTAATTGTTGAGATTGATGGTGAATATCATAATGAAGAAGATCAGAAAAAATTTGATGAAGCAAGAACTGAATGGCTGAAGGAGCATCAGTATAAATTAATACGATTTACTAATGATGAAATTATAGATGATTTGCGGCAGGTATTACAAAAGATCAGCGAAAGTTTAATTGCCGCAGATGATGATACAGTTATAATGGCTCCCTCTCCTTTGGAGAGGGCAGGGGGTGAGGTCGCCCTGCGTGAATCTTCCACCATGCCCGGTTACGCAGGCTCATCCTGGTATTTTTTGCGTTACATGGACCCGCATAATAATGAAACTTTCTGCGATAAAAACGCCAGCGATTACTGGAACCAGGTGGATGTATATGTGGGTGGAACAGAACATGCTGTAGGCCATTTATTATACAGCCGCTTATGGACGAAAGTATTGTATGACCTTGGCTATATAAGCTTTGATGAGCCTTATAAAAAGTTGCTGAACCAGGGGATGATACAGGGAAGTTCAAGGTTTGTGTATCGTGATAAAAAGAATACCAATTTATTTGTCTCTTTCAATAAAATAAAAGAGCATGAGGTTGATTCTATTCATGTTGACGTGAATCTCGTTAATGGTGTTGAATTAAATATGGAAGCATTCCGCAATTCAAAACCAGAATATAAAGACGCTGTGTTCATCTGTGAAGATGGTAGCATTAATGCTCCCCTCTCCTTTGGAGAACTTGTCCCGACCATTCGGGAGGGGCCGGGGGTGAGGTCGAACCAGAAATACCTCTGCGGCGTTGAAACAGAAAAAATGTCCAAATCAAAATTCAACACGGTTGACCCTTCTGATTTGGTTGATAAATATGGCGCTGATACTTTCCGCATGTACGAAATGTTCTTAGGCCCTGTAGAACAAAGCAAACCCTGGGATACAAAAGGCATTGAAGGCGTGCACCGCTTTTTAAGAAAATTCTGGCGCCTGTTTTATAAAGAGGGTGCAACGGCTCCCTCTCCTTTGGAGAGGGCGGGGGGTGAGGTCGTTGTTACCAACGACAAAGCCACTGATGCAGAGTTAAAAATATTACACAAAGCCATCAAAAAAATAGAAGAAGATACAGAACGCTTTTCTTATAACACAGCCGTTTCTGCCTTCATGGTTTGCACCAATGAACTGGCAGAATTGAAATGCCACAAGAAGGAAATATTGGAGCCATTGGTTATCATGTTATCGTCGTATGCGCCGCATATTGCCGAAGAATTATATCATGCACTGGAAAATGAAGGCAGTGTGTTGGATGCAGCTTATCCAACCTTTAATCCAAAGTATTTGGTTGAATCTTCCAAAGAATACCCGATAAGCATTAATGGCAAGTTGCGTACAACATTAAACATTTCTTTGGAGGCATCGGAAAATGAAGTAAAAGAACTGGTGCTGCAGAATGATGTTATTCAAAAATGGCTGGAAGGAAAAGAACCTAAGAAAGTAATCTTTGTAAAAAACAGGATGGTGAATGTAGTAATATAATGATGCGTGGTGGGCGTAGAGATATGGCGATGTTAGGTTGCCTGATAATTCAGGCGCATACATTCACGTTTCACGATTTACGATTCGCAAAAATGCGCACAACTCCTGCCCGCATTCACATAAAAAAACTATCGAATGCCCGCTATTGGTTTAATTCGTGAAGGTAAAATCCCTGCTGATAACCGCGTGGCGCTTACGCCATCTCAATGCAGGTGGATATTAAAAAATACCGGCTTTAAAATTTTCGTCCAGCCTTCGCCGGCACGCTGTTTTGAAGACAGCGAATATGAACGCTCCGGGGCAGTATTGCAGGAAGATTTATCAAACTGCGATTTATTATTGGGCATAAAAGAAGTACCGGTTAATATGCTGCTTGCTGATAAAACCTATATGTTCTTTTCCCACACTAAAAAAATGCAGCCCTATAATCAAAAGCTGATGCAGGCTATGGTGGAGAAGAAAATTACATTGATAGATTATGAGTGCCTGGAACATGAAGATGGCCAGCGCATTATTGGCTTTGGTTTTTTTGCAGGTATTGTGGGCGCGCACAATGGCCTGATGGCGTATGGCGAAAGAATCGGCGCGTATAAATTAGGCCGTGTGTATAAACAAAAAGATTACCTCGAATTAATTCACACCTATTTTGGTTTAAAGCTGCCACCGGTAAAAATTGCCGTTACGGGAAGCGGCCGTGTGGCCCATGGTATCCTTGAAATAATGAACCTGGTGGATGCGCAGGAAGTGGAACCGGATGAATATGTAAGCAAAACATTTTCTTATCCCGTATATGTGCATTTAAAAGGCGCTGGTTTATATGCGCACAAAGAAAAACGTACTTATACAAGGGATGATTTTCATGCAAACGCACAGCAGTATGAATGCCTTTTTCTGCCTTACGCTGCACAAACGGATATCTTAATGAATGGCGTGTATTGGGACAAAAACATACCGCGTTTGTTTGAAGCAGATGATATAAAGACGGAAAGCTTTCGCATACAAACCATTGCCGACATTACGGATGATGCCTGCGGAAGCGTGCCTGTTAATTTAGGTGATTGCCCGATGGATGATCCCGTGTATGGTGTGGACAGGGCAACGTTTCAGCGCACCGCGCCTTATTTAGAAACAAGCATAGATGTAATGGCCGTTGGTAATTTGCCTAACGAATTGCCCCGTGACGCCAGCCGCTTTTTTGGCGAGCAGTTAATTAAGCATGTACTTGGCGACTATACAAAAGGCAGCCGTGTTATAGAAAAAGCAACCATCCTGAAACAGGGAAAGCTAACGCCGGGTTTTGCCTATTTAAGCGGGTATGCCGAAATAAGAACCGTTAACTAATGACCCGCTATAATAAAAGGCGCCACTGATTTTTCTAAGCTTCAGCCGCATTATTATATGGCGGCGATACAACCGGCCTGCCAAACACTTCCCTGAACCGGGCAAGGTATTTTCCTATCACATCAAATTCAATATTCACAACCGATCCTTTATGCACATGCTGCATGTTTGTATGTTCGTAGGTATAAGGTATGATGGCCACTTTAAAGCTGTTGAATTTTATATCGAATACCGTTAAGCTAATGCCGTTTAAACATACAGATCCCTTTTCTATAACCAGGTGGGAAAATTCTGCCGGAAACTGGAAACGGTATTCATGGCTTCCTTCTTTCACTTCAATATCAATACAAAAAGCGGTTGCATCCACATGGCCCTGCACCAAATGGCCGTCAATCCTGCCGTTCATTTGCATGCACCTTTCTATATTTACCTGCCGGTTTTCTTGCCAGGCTGAAAGATTGGTTTTGGCAATGGTTTCTTCAATGGCAGTAATACGGTGCCGGTTATTCTCCACCGCTTCTACCGTTAAGCAAACACCATCATGGCTGACACTCTGGTCAACCTTAAGTTCGCCTGACAGTGAGGAAGCAATCCAGTAACTTACATTAGCGCCGTTCTTTTCAATAGCTTCCACTGTGCCTGTGGTTTCAATGATTCCTGTAAACATGCTGGCAAATTTCAGGTTTATTGTGGTTTTTTAGGCATCAGGGCTTTTGGCTTCGCAGTATCAGCCGGCGGTTTATTGGCCGGGTTATTTTTGTTAGGAAGATTTTTGTTTTTATCGCCGGCCGGGCTTGCATCTTCGCCAGTAGGTGATTTATCATTATCATATAAATTCTGTGTATTGCTTTCGGGGGCAATGTTTTCCGGGTTGGTATTGTCATATCCCTGCTCATAATCTCCTGATTGCCCCGTACCGGTATTGCCGCCCTGTGCGCCCAGGTCCATCTGGCTGTTATTGATGTAATCATAAGCGGGCTCATCCAGGTTAATATCCGGCTTGGCAAAGCCTGCTGTGTCTGAATAAGGCAGGGTTTTATCCCCTTCCACTTTATTATAAAAATAACCCCAAACCGGCAAAGCTGCAGAAGCCCCCTGGCCATTGGTTGTGCTGCTGAAGCGGATAAACCTGTCGTCGCAACCTGACCATACACCGCAAAGCAACTGCGGCGTATAACCTATGAACCAGGCATCGCTGTTATCGTTGGTGGTGCCTGTTTTGCCGGCAATAGAACCTTTTACGCCATAGCTCCACATCCGGCGGCCCGTACCGGCGTTTACTACATTTTGCATCATGCTGATAACAAAATAGGCCGTTACATCGCTTATTACTTCCTTGCGCTGCGAGGTGCGGGTTTCCAGTACATTGCCGTTCTTGTCTTCAATGCGTGTTATATACATAGGCAGTGCATTAAACCCTCTTCCGGGAAACATGCTGTATGCCTGCAGCATTTCATACAAAGAAATTTCGCAGGAGCCTAACGCTATGGAAGGGTAGGGGTCTATTTTGGCTTTTACGTTGCAGTTCTTCAAAAAGGAAACAAAACGTTGTGCGCCCTGGTTGTCTTTGTCTCCGCCAAGCTGTTTCATAATGTAGGCTGTGGCGCAGTTGCGGCTCCAGGTAAGGGCAGATATCATCGGCATTGTATTGCCGGTGCAGGAGGCCGAAGTGGCCGGCACCATGCCATACTGGCCAAAGCTTTGCTGCTGGTCAACCACCATGGTATTAGGCGTAAACCCTGCTTCTTCAATGGCCAGGCTGTACAATAAAGGTTTTATGGTAGAGCCTACCTGTCTGCGGGTGTTTATGTTTACATGGTCGAACTTATAATTCTTAAAATCAATACCACCCACCCAGGCTTTAATATGGCCGCTTAGCGGGTCCATCGCCATAAAACCACATTCCAGCATCTGCCTGGCGTACCTGATGGAATCGTAAGGCGTCATCACGGTATCTTTTTCGCGGTTATTGTTCCAGGCAAACACCTTCATGCCCGTTTTTTCAAAGAATGTTTTGCGGATGTCTTCCTCTGAAAACCCGTCTTCCTTCAGGTTTCTCCACCGGTCGCTGGCCTTCATGGCTGCTTCCAGCACGTTTTCATGGCCTTTCCAAACCGCGCCTGATTTTATATCTTTTTGTGAGTTGAGTACTTTCTGCATATACGCCATGTGCCTGGCCACGGCTTCTTCGGCATATAACTGCATTTTAGGGTTGATAGTGGTGTATATTTTAAGGCCATCAAGGTAAAGATTATAGTTGTCGCCATTGGGTTTTGTATGCGTTTTGCACCATCTCTTTAGCTCCTCGCCCAAAACCATCCTGAAATAAGGCGCCAGGCCGGTATTTTCATTCAGTTTTTTATAATTCAGCACAATAGGCTTTGCCGTTAATCCATTGGCCTGGGTTTGCGTAATAAAATTGCTGTTCACCATTTTATTAATGATGAAATCCCTTCTTTCTTTGGCCCTTGCGGGGTACAGGCGCGGGTTATAAGCGGTGGGGGCATTTACCATGCCTATTAAGGCGGCCGCTTCTTCAATCGTTAACCTGTCGGGCTCTTTCTGAAAAAAGGTTTTGGCAGCGTTGCGGATACCGTAAATATTATCGCTGAATGGAACGGTATTGAGATACAAAGTGATGATCTCTTCCTTGGTGAAGTTGCGTTCCAGCTTAATGGCAATGATGCCTTCCTTTATTTTTTGCGGGATGCGCACAAATATGTTCGCGCTGTAATTGGTAAAAAGGTTTTTTGCCGTTTGCATGGTGATGGTGCTGCCGCCGCCCTGGCTGCCCAGGAGAAAAACAGCGCGGGCCACCGATTTGGGGTCAATGCCGCTGTGCTCATAAAAACGTTCATCTTCCGTAGCTACCAATGCTTCTATGGCATATTTGCTGATGTCGGCATATTTTACATTCACCCTGTCCTGCAAATAATATTTTCCCATCAGCGTGCCATCGTCTGCATATACCTGGCTGGCCAGCGAAGCGGAGGGGTTTTGCAGTTCTTCTATGGATGGCATTTTACCCAGCAGGCCATAATCAGCCGCCACGATCAATAAAACGCCTAAGGCAATGGCTATGAAGAACAGCCTCCATAAAATTTTTACAGATGTTTTTACCCCCGATGTTTTCTTTTTTGCATTCCTGCTCATAACTGAAATTAAAATTTGCCTGGTAACACCTTCTCCAGCATTTCCCTGTAACCGGTTAAATCTTTCGTGTCGTTTAAAATGTCGAGATTAGGCTGGCTTATGATTGTAAAACTATACTTTTCAGGCTTTAACCAGGGTATAATTGCACCTGATGCTTTAGGTTTAACTTTTTCTGTATAAATAAGCGCTGCGGCCGCATCGCTGAATGGGCCCAGCAAAATAATGCCCAGCGAATCATTGATTTTTGAAGATGTGATATTGATCTTCTGATTATAAAAATTTACCTGGTTATACCGGTTAAATGCATTGCGGGCTTCGTTGGCATAAACAGGGTCAACCTTATTCAGGATAAGGCCCACAAACTGCTGGTCTGCCGCATTGAAAGTGTATGAGCGAACGGTTGCATGAATGTTCTTAGCCGTGTCAATAGCTGGTTTTACAACCGGCGCGGCTTTTTCTACTACAGAATCAACTTTCAGTTCCTTTTTTTCATCCACTTTTTCCACTTTATTTAATGTTACAACACGGGAAGGCTCATCTTCCGGCAGGCGTGTTACCTGCAGGTTGGTGAGATAGGTTTCAATTTCCCTGCGCCTGCGCAAAACGTTAATCATGGTTTGTGCTTTCTGCGCCAGCGGCGTTCCGCCGGATTGTTTGGTTAATGCGGAAAGCGTTTTGATGGCCGCGCTGTCCTGCCTTTTGGAGATATAATAAATGGATTCTATAAACAGTAGCTGCGGTGTCCAGTGAGAGTTGCCGTACAGCCGGTCTGCAGCCGCCTTCGCTGCTTTGGCCTCATTAAATTTGCCTTCTATAAACAGGTTATATATCCTTTCATATTCTTTTGTGGCTGCATCCTCCACTGCAGGCCCTTTTGCTTTTTGCTGCCTGTTAAGAATAGCTGTAAACTTCCCGTTCTTATACTTTGTTTGTAAAACAGATGCAACAGAATCCGCAGCAGATTTTCTGCCCAGCTTGTTATAGCAATAATACAGGTTGAGCAAGGCTTCTTCTGCACGGGCATTGCCGGGAAAGCGTGCCAGCAGGCTGTCATACGCGGCAATAGCTGCATTGTAATCTTCCAGGCCGCCCTGGAATTTTTTGCCGTTGCTGAACAAGGCCTCTGCAATTTTATCGTTCGACTGGTTTAGCTTTTCTTCCGTTAAGGGCAGGTACGACATTAAGGCTTCATAAGAAACGTTGCCATTCAGGCTATCAGTAACAGGGCTGCCTGCGCCGGTCGCAGATGCGCTTAAAGAGGAATTAAGCATGCCGGAATCGTTGCCGGCATTCATACTGCCTTTTTTTGCCGCAGCCATTTGTTTTGATACGGCCGCAATCCTTCTCCAGTTATCCACATCGGGCCGGTTGCCCCAGGCGGAACGAAAACCTGCATACCCTTTGCTTTTTAAGGCGCTATTATTAAAGTACCAGTCGCCTTTGGCAGCAGCCTGCGCTGCAAATAAATCATTGGCTGACGAACTATTATTGTTATCGCCTGCAAGCCGGGCGGCAGGGTTTGCAAAGCCGGCGCTGTCTTCATCTTTCAGCCCCCGGGCTTTCCTCAACTGTTTTACTGTTTTTTTAATTAAGGCGGTGCGGCTTGCTTCCGGCATGTGCGCTACAGCCTGCAGGCTGTCTTCTATATTAATTATTTTTATATTGGCTGTTATTACCTGCAAAGCGGCCAGCCTTGTGGTTAACCTGTCCTTGTCTTCCGCATTCGAAAGGCTGTTTGCATCCACACTGTCATAAGCCTGTTTGGCAGAAAGATAATCAGGGCGCAGATAACAAATATTGCCCAGCAGCATAAAACTGAGGCTGCGCTGTGCAGGATTATTTACATTGTATTTTATGCTTTGTTTTGCAAACTGGTATGCCTGTGCGTAATTATTGCCCTGCGTTAAAACCTGCGCTGCCGTATAATAGATAAGGTCACGGTAAGCCTCGTATTTGCCTTTTTTTGCAAGGTGCATAAGGCTGGCCACTTTTTTGTTTACTGCATCGGCAGAATCTCCGGATGCATTTATCGCGTTCAGGCTGGCGTAAACGGCCATGTAAGGATCAACGGTGTGCGCCGCGCTCCTGGTAAAGTAATCCTGCGCTTCCTGTAGTTTGCCTGCGGCCATAAATAACTGAGCGGTTAAATATTCGCGCCTTGCTCTGTCCTGCTTGTCATCGTCCATGCTGGTAGCTTCGGCCAGGTGGCTGGCGGCACTGTCGTACAGATGGGATTTATAGTAAAGATAGCCGATGGTTTCATGCAGTTGCGGCTGCAGCCGTTCCGGAAAAGCAGGGTCGTACCGCAGCATTTCGAGAATAGCCGATGCTTCTGCCGGTTTATCTTCTTCTATATAATTCCTCGCAATCCATATAATGTCTTCATTTCTTTTTGGATAGGCGCCCAGTAATTTTTTCTTTTCTTTCGTGGCGATAGAAAATTCAGTGCCGGTTTCATTGCTTCCCACAGGCAGGTCATATCCTTCATCTTTCGGTGCAAAGGCATAATTTACGTAGGCAAATACATGCTCGGCCGAGTCAAAATTCTTTCGGAGAAAATAGGCCCTGCCCATTAAAAGGTACAGATCGTCCACCCAATCGTTCCGCAGGTCGTGCAGCAGGATGCCGGCATTGCACTTGTAGATCACAGTGTCTATGTCTTTATTGGCGGCTGTTGCATCCAACGTGTAATTGTAATAGGGCAGCAGCTTTGTATAATCATCTTTAAAGCCCTGCTTCGCCTTTTCAATAATTTCATTCAGGCGCTGATTGGCATTAAAAACATAATTGTAGTGCGTGATGGTGTTCTGGTAAATTCTTTTAATGGGTTTTATTTTACCATCTGTTGTTTTTTCAGAGCCCAGCGTGCGGTTTTCATACTTCTGCGGTTTCTTCAGATCAATGGTGGTGCCCGGTTGTGCGTTTGCAATAAAAAGCAAATGCACCATCAAAACAAACAGCAATAAATATCGGGCAAGTTGCATGCGGCAAATATTCTAATTATTAACTGAATAAAGGCTGAATTTCTCCTGTAAATTATTATTGTTTTTTTGCCAGAACCTTTAATGAAATTTTTCATGCCTGCCTTGTGTAATGCTGGCCTGAAGAATTTCATGACGGTTTGTTTTAAGATTTACAGTTATACTCTATTAAAACGCATTGGAAAACCGGAGATTGTTTATTGCAGCAATAATATCATTACACAGGCACAACCGTTACTTTTTTGTTCTTCTTTAATTTATCGGGCACGGCCAGTAAAATCTCTTTTTTAAATTCATCAATGAGGCGGCGTTTAGAATAGTCGCGGTGCGTTACAATACTTACCTCCCTCACCGGTACCGGCGCCTTAAAATAACGCAGGTGGTTTTTTTGGGCGGCTGTCATATCCAGTGTGGCCAGTTCCGGTAAAATGGTGATGCCATCGTTCATCTCCACCATGCGGCGCAGGGTTTCAAAACTGCCGGCCTCGTATTCAAAATGCGAGTGGGTTTTCGATTTCTGCAATTTGCATAACTGCATCATCTGCGAGCGGAAGCAATGCCCTTCCTGCAGCAGGAGTAATTGGTCGGGGTCAATATCTTTGGGGAGCAAATATGTTTTTTTATACACCGCATTGTTTTTAGATACATAAGCCAGCATTTCTTCATAAAACAACACATCTTCTTTAATGCCGCTTTCATTAATGGGCGTTACGAGAATGCCGGCGTCAATTTTACCCTGCCGCAGGTTGGCAATAATGTTGTTTGTTGTTAATTCATTCACCAGCAGTTTTATCTGTTCATGTTTTTTGGTGAAAGACGGGATGAATAAAGGCAGCAGGTAAGGCGCCAGCGTGGGAATGATGCCTATTTTTAATTCTCCTTTTACAAGGTCTTTTTTGGCATTGATCATTTCGCTGAGCACATCTCTTTCCGCTAAAATCTTTTTGGCCTGTTCTATTATCTCAATGCCCGGCTCTGTTGGCAGTACAGGCTGCTTGCTGCGGTCGAAAATTTTCATGCCCAGTTCTTCTTCCAGTTTCTGCACCTGCATGCTGAGCGTGGGCTGGGTGATAAAACATTGCGCTGCGGCTTCCGCAAAATGGCGGTGCGCATCTAATGCTACGATATATTCAAGCTGGGTAAATGTCATTATCGGTTCTATTAATCGTCGTATTACCGGTGCGTTGTCAGCAGCCAGTTATGGGTTAATACCGGCAGGTCACAGCTAATACGGCAATAGTTAATATCTATCAAAATGTAAAATTAATCAATTTAGGCAGTTTTAAATGAGCGCTTAGAGACTGTTATATCTTGACATTAATACTGCATAATTTTTATGGCAGCTTTTCGAAGTGCAGGAGCAGGTTATGCGGAAACCTGCAGGCTCCGCCGGCACGGCCGGCCTGATGGGTAATATAGCAGAGCAGCGTGTATTTCCTTTTTTCTTCGGCCTGGCCGCCACAGCGGTGTGACCGGGATTAAACAACCACACCACCCATTAACGGGTCGGTAATGCTTTCTTTTCCGGTTTCCACATGGCCGGCATATCTTCTTTCAAATGTTTTATTGCTTTTTATTTTTACGCTTACATCATACCAGTTGCTGCTTTTATTAAGGCTGATGGGAATGCCTGCCATGGCATTAGCCGCTATGGTTTGTGTAATGGTTTCAGCTTTGTAAGCGTTATCAATAATTTCAATTACCTGTTTTTGAGCTGAGCGGTTTTTAATGCTCAATTCAATATTGCCGGATAAACCTTCTGCGCCGGCCGCTTTCTGGTAATGGCAAACAATTTCAATTACAGCATTTGTTTTGTTGCCAATACATTCCCTGAAAAAACCGTTGGGGCCGTTTATGCGCAGGTGATAATTTCCATCGGCATTTACCTGCCACGTATCGGTAATGGTGTCGCCGGCAAGCACCACATAATTGCGGGGCGGCAAAGGGTTCAGCACATCATATACGATGAAAGGGGCGCCGGCCGTGTTATCGCCAAACACATCTTTCCTGTTATCAAACTGCAGGCTGAAAACATTGTTATTGAGCCTGCCTTCCACATACAACTGGTAAGGTATGGCGCAGGCCGGGCGTGTGCCTTTTTCCTGTTTTGGCATAAACGGCGAAGCGGCTGTGTTTATATTCAATGCATCTATATCAGCCTGTGCTAATTTTTTATAGCCTGATGGCAAAGCCTTAAACTGCGCTTTGTGAATGCTTTCAAGAAATGGGATTTTATCAATAGTATTGGGCAATGGAATGTTCTCCCCGTTGTATGGCCGGAACACAGAACTTAGATTGCTGCATATAGCCCTTCTGAAGCCATTTACTTCATTTGAATAAATTTTTTTGCCTGTTTTATGGGAAAGAAAATGCTCCATGAACTGAATGGGCGAAGTAAGGTCGCATACCTCAGAATTAACCCAGCCGCCGCGGCTCCATGGCGATGCAATTACCAGCGGCACCCTGAAACCCAGCCCCACCGGGCCTTCCGCCTGCTTTTTCATGCGCTCATCATCTGCCCGCATCCAGCTTTGCTGCCTGTTTACATATTCTTCCCTCGTATTAACAGAGGCAGAAACCTTGCCGCTGTTTTCTTTATATGGGTTTGGCGGAACGAATGGCGGCACATGATCGAAATAGCCATCGTTTTCATCATAGTTTAAAATGAAGATGGTTTTCTTCCATACTCCGGGGTTTTGTGTGAGTATATCAAATACCTCGCTTAAATACCAGGCGCCATACCACGGCGAGCCCGGGTGATCGGAAAAATGAGAAGGCGCCACCACCCAGGATACAGTGGGCAGCCTGCCATTTTTTACATCTTCCCTTAGCTGGTACAATACATCGCCTTTGGGCGCCTGCATTGTTCTTGCAGCGCCATTGTCATCATAAGTAATGGTTTCAAGGCTGCGATAATCTGCATCGCTGCTGTTATTGCAAAAAGCTTTTTCATGCAGGTTTTTTTGCAATGGCGACAGCTTGTTAAAGTTTTCAGGCGTGTATTTGTTTATGGCATCTTTTACATAACCGTAACTATTTTGCAGCGCTTCAAGTTGTTTTTTTAATTCCGGCAGGCCTGTATCATCAGCGGGTAATTCATCCATCCGGTCCTGTAATGTTTTTATCTTTTCCGGCAAAGCATAAATGGCTTTTTGCAAATAAGCTATATGGCCTTTTGCAAAACGGATATTAAACTGTTTAAACCATTCAATGGGGTTATCGGTAAAATTTGCCAGCCAGTCTTCTTCTTCTCCTTCAAAGCCCGTATCTATGCTTACTTCGTTCTGGTAAATTTTCCAGGATATATTATTTTCTTCGAGGTATTCGGGAAAGGTTTTCCAGCCTGCTTCCTTGCCGTAATCAACATCAGCATTATATACATTGGCAATTATATGTTCATCATGCTTTTCACGAAGTGTGCCCGTCCAGAAATGCAAACGGTTGGGCGTGGTGCCGGTAAGCGAGCTGCAGAAGTGCTGGTCGCATACAGTGAAGGCGTCAGCCAGCGCATAATAAAAAGGAATATCGGCGCGGGTAAAATGCCCCATGGTTAAAGGCATGTTTTTACATTCTTCCCGGCCTGATCTTTTTGCATCGAGCCATTTATCGTGATGGCCTTCGTTTCTTGCCATCGTCATATCATCCCAGCTATGCGGCAAAGAGCCCAGCCAGGTTATTTTACTGTCTTTCAGATCGAGGCGGAAAGGCGTATAGGTTTCGCCTTCGGCATTGGTTTGCGCCCACACCTTGTTTTTATTGGGGAGCGATATAGCCCGTGGATCGTTAAAGCCGCGAACGCCCTGCAAGGTGCCGTAACAGTGATCAAAAGAACGGTTCTCCTGCATGAGGAAAACAATATGCTCTGCATCGAGGTAAGTGCTGCCTGTATCCGGGTTTATGACAAATGCTTTTTGGATAGATGCCGGCAGGCTGCCCATTAAGCCCATGCCGCCTGATAATAATGCCGCATTTTTAAGGAATTCCCTTCTGTCTGTCATAATAAAAGAATAGCAGGTTTTGTGTAATGGGCCAAACGTAAAAAATAAATGACAATTGCGGGCCTTTCTTAATAAATTAATAATTCAAAGAAGCGCCATCTTTGTAGTTATTGTCAGTACAAAGGAACTCAAAAGGAATATTTTGCCATGAAGATAAGACACGAAAAAATCAGGTTTCAAAATCAAGATTTTGTGCTTTCGTGGCTATCTTCTGAACCAGTCTTTTAAGACAGCCTCATCCCTGTTCTTATTCCTTATTAAGCTCCGGGCTGGCTATATAAAACGCACAGCACAACTTTAAACAAAGCCCTGCCATGCGTTTATATGCAATGAAGAAAACAGCAATTACAAAGCCGTCAATCCATCAATATACGCCGCCCATTCTTTCAGTTCGGGAATGCCGGGTTTGCGCTTACCAAAAAACTGAACGATCAGTTCCTTATCAGGGCCAAACACTTCAATGGAATGTACCAGGCCGTCAACCGTAGGTTTTTTAACAGCCCAGGTTTCATAAATGGCATCGGTGCGAAGATGCAGATTGAACTGCGGGTCCATCACATTGATCCAGTTAGGAATAGCTACAATGTTTTTAACCGTGCCTGTATGAATTTGTATATTGCCATGATTGCCCACAAACACCATTATTTCCATATCATTTGCCGAAGCATACCTCAGCATTTCTGCTGAAGCTTCATTGCTTACCTGTTTGGCAAACCCGCCTGCAATGTGCAGCGCATGCAATCTCGACACATTGTGTTTTTTAAGAAAGGGGAAGAAGTCGTGCGTATCTTTTAATTCACTCCATGCTTTACGAAAAGCCGCTTCATCAACTGCATCATCGTTATATACCTGCGGCTCCCCGGGTACTGCAATACGGAGATAAGGCGATTGCTCCGGATCAGAAAAATCGCGGACAAGCTGTTCAAAGGCTTTTTCATCGCTGTCTTTTTGCGGATATACCTTTATCACGGCTGTTCCCTGCGCATCAAAAACCTGTATGGATTTTTTAAAAGCCGCCTGTTCATTATCAAACACGGCAAATGCAAAGGCCCAGTTGCTGAAAAACATTCTTAAATCTATGTCTTTGCCAACAACAAGGCCAACATGCGGGCTATCGGCGCTTACATTTTCAAACACGCCCTTTCTTTCATGCACGGCATATTCATTGCGCGTAAGCACCATTACATAACCCAGTTCAGGCATGCGCTTCATAAATGCGCCAAAGTCATTTTTTAATCTCAGCACGCTGCTGCCGGCAAATGAAGCAATTATTTCTGCTTCTGTTGTTTGCAATTGCCTGGCTGCATTGCGTATGCGGATACGCGGGTTTTGCTGGTGGAAATTAATCCAGGTATTTTTTAATGATGTGTCTGCTGTAAGCTCCATGATGTATTATTTTTTGGGAGGTTTAACAATGTTTGTTTATGAATGGAAGGTATTAAAACCGGAAAAGGATAATCATCTATCTGTATAATGTCTATTGCTGTTTCGTACACTTCGCTGATGATGGATGGCTGCAGCGCTTCATTGCTTTTGCCTTGTACGAGCAGGCTGCCATCTTTCATTAAAAATATGTTATCTGCATAGCGTGCTGCAAGATTAAGATCGTGCAATACGGCAAGCACGGTGCAGCCCTGCTGCGATAAAGATTTTGCCCTTTCCATGCACAACTGCTGGTGGCGGTAATCCATGCTGGCGGTGGGCTCGTCGAGCAATAAAATTTTATTGCTGAAATCATTTTCTTCTTCTGCTGGCGAATGGTACAACTGTGCCAGCACCCTTGCCAGTTGCACACGCTGCTGTTCGCCGCCCGACAGTGTATGAAACAGCCTGCTGGCAAATTCCGTCACTTCCATTCTTTCCATACAGCGCTCAACAATTTTTTTATCGTTGGAACGGGAGGAATATTGCTGGTGCGGATACCGGCCCATCATTACAATTTCTTCGCAACTGAAAGGCAAAGGCACAGCATACTGTTGTGTAAGCACGGCCCGCTGCAGGGCCAGTTGCTGTATGGTGTATCTTGCTAAAGGTTTATTGTTGATTAATATATTTCCTTTTGATGCTTTTTCTTCACCGGCAAGCAAACGCAGCAATGTTGATTTACCCGCCCCGTTCGGGCCTAACAAAACAGTGAGTTTGCCTTGTGCCACTTCAAACGACATGGGATGAAGTATGCTTTTCCTGCCAACACTGAATTGTATATGCTCCGCTTTTATCATTACGCGGTTAAGATTTGTTTTTTCTGTTTTAATAAAAGCATGATGAACAAAGGCGTTCCCAATAAGGCCGTCATTATGCCGATGGGCAATTCAGCAGGTGCAATAATCGTGCGGCTTACCACATCAGCCAATGTTAATAAGGAAGCGCCCAGCAGGGCGCTGTTTAATAAAAGCCTGCGGTGATCGCTGCCGGAAACGGTTCTTAAAATATGCGGCGTTATTAACCCGACAAAACCGATAATGCCGGCAACAGCCACGCTTGCGCCCACAGCCATGGTGGATAGCAAAATGATCTTCCATTTCAGCGCCTTTACATGTATGCCAATGTAACCAGCCTCTGCTTCGCCAAGTGAGTAGGCATTTAAAGCTTTTCCTAAGAACGGCATCAGGCATAATGGCGGCAACACAAAAGGCAATAAGGCCAGTACAGTTTGCCAGGATGCGCCGCCCAGGCTGCCCAGGCTCCAGAAGGTAATATTGCGCAACTGTTCATTGCTGGCGTTATAGGTTATTAAACCCGTGCATGCGCCGCACAAAGCGTTTACGGCAATGCCAGCCAGTAATAAGGTTGCGATTAATGTTTTGCCTTTTATGCGCGACATGCGGAATACCAGTAAAGATGTAATGCATGCGCCCATAAATGTGAGCACATTAAGCAAATAATATTGCGGGAGAAAGGAGGTATGCGCTGATATGGCCGGGACGGTTACCAGCACCACTATGGTAAGCACGGCAAACAGGGAAGCGCCTGCCGAAATGCCGATTAAACCGGGATCTGCCAGCGGGTTGCGGAATAATCCCTGCATGGCTGCGCCTGAAATGCCAAGCGCTGCGCCAACCAATATTCCAAGGCAAACACGCGGCAGGCGCAGTTGCCATAAAATATTTTCCATGCCTTCGCTGCATTCAACATTAAGACGAATGCCCATCTTCTTTAAAAGAATGGCAATTACCTGCTGCGCATGTATATGCATGGCGCCATTGCCTGCAGCAAGCATGATGCTTGCCAGCAGCAAAACGATCAGAAAAACCAGCAGGTAACGTTTTATAAACTGCATATAGCTTGTTTAATTAAAGGCAGCAATCTGTTTGTTCAATTCCCTGATAGCCTGTGGCAAACGTAAGCCAAAACCGCTTAGCATTTCACCGTCCATTGATATAACCTGTTTCTTTTTACCGGCGGTTGTTTGTGCAATGCCTGGTATCTTCAGCATGCCCTCTATGCCGCCAACGCTTTGCAAGCCACTGGTGAAGAGCAATATTACATCCGGGTTTTCGGCCACCAGCGCCTCAGATGAATAAGGCTTGTAATCTTTAAATTCATTCACCGCATTTTTTGCGCCTGCCAGTTGTATGATCTTATCCAGTGAAGTGCCCGTGCCGCTTACCATCATGGAGCCTGCGCCTCTTGCATAAATGAACAGCAGTTTTTTATTTACCGGTTTTATGTTCAATGCAGCAACCTGGTTATCGTATTGCTGCGATAACTCTTTTGCTTTGGCAGATGCGCCAACAGCCGCCGCAACATCATTCAACAGTTTTTTTGTGCCTTCAATGCTGTATTCCTGCTGCAGCACCACTGTTTTAATACCGGCAGACTGCAACTGGTCTTTTAATTGTGCATTCAACTGGTCTTGTGTGGTCAATATAATATCAGGCTGTAATGCAAGTACGGCTTCCGCAGATATATTCCTGTTGTGGCCAAGTTTTGGCTTGCTTTTTAATACCTCAGGAAAATTGCTGGTGATGTCCACCCCCACAATTTGTTTTTCCAAACCCAGGGCACACAGCATCTCGCTGATGGCGCCGTTTAAAGAAACAATGCGTTGCTGCGCCTGCGATGCAAATGCAAGGGCAAAACATAATGCAGATAAAAGAATTTTTTTCATATCCTCACCCCCTTCCCCTCTCCACAGAGTGGAGAGGGGTGCCCGCCTTGAAGTTTGATTATTTTTTTCTTACTGCGGGCGTTTACATTTTTAAGTTGTTAATAAATTATTTTATTGAGAGTTGAATTATACAGTTTTTAAACTCTCATTTAATTATACGTCATTGCTATCATCCGCCTCCTGCATAAGTAAAATAATGCACATTGAATCTAATCAACTTTCTCCACTTATGGAGAGGGATGCCCCGCTTTGTAAAACATGATTGGTTTTAAAAGCGGGTGTTTACATTTTTTAATCGTTAATAGTTGATTCTATCTCTTTTTAAATTTCCTGAATCATATATAATACATGAAGCATGATTATCATCCATCCTCTGCATAAATAAATAACGCACATTGAAAAGAGGCGCCCTTCTCCACTTGTGGAGAAGGGCCGGGGATGAGGGCTACTGCACCAATGCATACTCAATATTCGGGTAACCACGTGTGCCGCCGTCCTGCGTGGTGAAGTTCAGGAACTTAAGCTTATATATATTGCCCGCCGGATCTTTTACAACATAGAAGCGGTCTGTTTTTACACCTACGGAAGAGCCGGTTGTTGCACGCCAGTTGCTGCCTATTACATCACGGTCGCTGCTGAATGTTACAGAAGCAAGGCTGCTTTCATCAAATGCATCATACGTTACAGTTGAAGTTAAAACTTCTGCGGCTTCTGTGCCATCCATATTGTTGATGAATACAAGATCGGAAAACGGATAGTAAATATTGGAGGCGCCGGATGAAGTGTAGTAAGAAGCAAGCCCCCATTCAATATCCCAGCAGCCTTTGGCAGGGGCAACGCTCACTGCTGTTCCGCTTTCCAGTGAAACATAGCTGAACTGGTAAGTATCGTCTTTGGCAATATCAACTGTATTAAAGGCGGCATCCGCAATGTCTGCATATTGCAGCGTATAACCACCGCTGCTGTTACGCAAAACACGCAGCTTAACCCAGCCATTGCTTGTGCCGGCCACAAGGCCGCTGCGGTTAAGAATGTACACTTTGTTGTCGGCATCCGTGGCAGATATTTCATCAATAACGGTATTGGAAAGATCGCCGGTGTAATCGTCCACTTTGGCCAGGTCGGAAGGGCTGTATGTTTGTGAAAGCACCATGCCTGCCGTATCTTCAGCAGTTACCTGTGTTAAATCATTTTTATCAATCTGAACAGCCATAGCGCCCGAGAGCATGTAATTTAATATCACCCGGTATTCATCACCGCTGTAAAAACCCAGGTCCCAGCTATCGCGTTTTACTGCGGTTTGCTGGTTGGCGCTAAAGTCAACAAAAACAGTATTTTCTGCTGCAGCGCCGCCATCACCGCCATTTAAGGTGAGCTTGCTGCCTTGTGAAATAATAGCAGAAAAACTAAGCTCCAGGCTGTCGGTGCTGCCGATTAAAATGGGCGTGCCTGCCGAAGTAATGGCAAAGCTGACAGATTCATCGCCATCCAGTAAAACCCCGGTTGTTTTAGTTATGGTAAACGATGTGCTGCTGCTGCCCGCGGGAATGGTTAAAGAAATATTGCCGCCGCTGGCTGCAGGCGTTGTTGTAAATTCCGTTCCGTAAGTAACACCATCGCCTGCAAGGCTGATAACAATGGGCACATCTGCACTCGTGGCCCTGCTTAAAGAAAGGCTGATTTCAATAGAAGATGAGTCTGATTCAAAACCTAACTGGCTGGTGGAAAACTGTACCAGGTTGTCGGGCAGGGCCGGATCATCTTTTTTGCAATTCGTGAATAAAGCGGTTAGTGCAATAAATAAAAAGCGGTTTGCTGTTTTTCTCATTGTATTATTTGTTTATAAAAGTGTATGAATAGATTAGTGCTTGTTACTTTCTTTTATCTCATTCATGTATGTTTTTTATTTGTTTCGATGAATGCTTCGCATTTCTTGAAAAAAGAAAGTAACCCCCGCCTGACCGAATCAGTCAGGCAGGAAAGAAATTCAAGCACGAATGATATTTGCTCAGTATCATATTTGTTTTTCTATTGTCTTCGCGAACCTCCTTCATCGGTTTCAACACACCCATGCACACGCCTTGATTGGGCTTTTGTGCTGCTGATTTTTCAACTATCAGGCCTTGATGCTTACATTCAATCTGCATGATTTTACTTTGGTTTCTAAATGTTTTTAGTTATTGAATTTTTAACTGTTATTTTTTTAAGCTCAATTCAGATGTATCCTATTTCTCTGCCCAGTTAAATTGCAGGCCGAGAAAACAAGAACGCCCGTAACTCATCGGCACCGGGCCGCCTGTGCTGTGGGCGCTGCCAACGTCTGCGGAAGTGTTATTCAGCCTTGTTACATTGAAAATATTTTTGATGCCGCCGCTTACCGTTGCATATTTGCCCAGCGATTTGCGCACATTAAAATCGGCCCAGTTGTATGCCGCTGTTTTGCCGAGGTGGATGGTTTCTTCATTGTTAATAGTGGCCAGCTCATACAAAGGCAGCTTGCCGGTATATTTATAAAACAGGCCTGCCTGCACGCCGGCTTTTTTAAAGTTGTACATGATGTTGCTGCTGATCTCCGGCGACCAGGTAAACTCCGGCAGATCATCGCCTTTATTGTAAGTGGTATCAGTGGAATATTCATTATACCGGCCAATGTAAGAAACCCCCAGTGTGGCCGTAAGCTGTTTCCATTCAAACATGTTTTGCCAGGTGCCGCCGGTGGTTTTATATTTTGCTATGTTGATATACGTATAAACACTGGGATTGCTGGCGTCCTGCCCAAGCGCTAAATCAATACGGTTATTGAAATCGTTATAAAAACCGCTGATGGTTGATGATAAGCTTACCTTATTTGAAATAGCAGGTTGCCAGGTAAGCGAACCATTAAAGCTGTTGGAATATTCAGCCTTTAAATCAGGATTTCCTTTTATGGAATGATTGGCATCGAAGAACCAGAAATACAATTCACGCAGGGCCGGGGCGCGGAATCCCCGTGCATAGGCGGCGCGCGCATCCAGTGTTTTGCTGACGGTGAATTTTGTATTGATGGATGGAATTACCGGCGGCGCATCGTACGTGGAATTTTTACTGATGCGGATGCCGGGGCGGATATTGATGCCTGGAATGGGTTTTATTTCCGATGAAACAAAGAAAGCATAATTGCTAATGACCGGCGAGCCTTCTATTCTTTCGCCGCTTGCATTATCGCGCTGGTATTCTATGCCGGGCTGTACAGACACGGATGGGGAGATGATGTATTGCGCTGTTGACCTGAAAAATACCGTGTTGAATCTGGAAACATCCTGCGCCGCAGTATCTAACGATAGCCGCCTGTCGCGGGTGATTACATTATACGTGGTTGTTTGCGTGGCCCTGGAATATTGCTGGTACGATGCTGATGTATTCAGGTTGAGCCTATGGCTGATAATCCAGTCAAATTGCGCCTGGTGCATATAACGGTTGGTGGTATAATCTGCATCGGTGGCCAGTGAAGTATTTGGATTAACATCGCCCAGCGAATGAATCACTTCATTCAGGTAATTCAACCGGTACCATACATGCACTGTGGCATTGCGGTAGCCAACGGTTCCGCCCGAAAGCCACTGGTCTTTTGGCATCCATTCTTTTGCCCGGCCGGTATCCTCGCCCTGCCATCCGCCAAAATTGTTGCGTGTTACTGATACATCTGCATGCCAGCCCTTGTGCCGCCATGCCACTGCAATATTTTCGTTGTGCACGCCTTTGCCGGTAAAAGCATTGTATTCCTTATTGCCCACTGTTTCTTCCTGCGCACGGGCAGCCACGGTTAATGCGCTTTCGCCTGTTGATGCGCCTTTCTTTGTGATGATATTGATAACGCCGGCCAGCGCATCGGTTCCATACACAACAGACATGGGGCCTTCTACTATTTCAATGCGCTCAACGGAATTGATATCAACCTGGCTCAGGCTTTGCTTTGTTCCATTCCTGTCAATAAGCGGAACGCCATCCAACAGCACTTTTACATTCTGGCCGCTCATGCCCATTATCTGTACGTCGGTTTCTCCCAGTGCGAGATCGTTTGAAAAACGTACGCCTAATTCGTTATTTAATACGCCCAGCACATCTGTGGCATTGCGCATTTTTATGGTTGCCTGGTCAATTACACGAACGCGATAGACAGCGTTTCTTAAAGACTGCGGCATATACTGGCCTGTAACCACCACATCGCCCAACTGTTTTTGCGATACGGCAAGCTGAAGATGCAGTTGTATCGTTTTGCCGTCTTCAACCATTACATTTTGCTGAAGTGTTTTATAACCTACCAACGCTACTTCAAGCTGGTAACTTCCTGCTGCCACATTGCCTAAAACAAAATAACCGTCATTATTGGTGACAGTAATTTTGTTTGTTCCTTTCAAAAGAACAGTTACTGCAGCAGCGGGCTTGTTATCATTTGTACTAACAATGCCCTGTATGTGCGCAGGCATTGTTTGTGCAGCCAGTATGGAAACGCCGAGCATTAAAAGACTTAAAATCGAAACTATTCTTGCCATCCTCTGTTGAGATTACTTATTGTTTAATCTTTTTTTACTTAAAGACTGGCAGTTTGGAGCCAGGCCTTGATGTTTGATATGGTGTTTTCGTAAGGCGCAATGGTTTATTGTAAAACCCGCTTCTCCCTGAAAGCCATCCGGGCTTTCTGCTCCCGCCGGTTAGCGTTCCAGGGATAGTGCAGGCAATACATTGCATCAACAGGTTAGCAACGACGTAACCCTTTTGTCTCAGGCGCACAAACAACCGGTACGCACAGGTGGCACACATTATTTATCATTATTGTCCGGATAACTTGGGCTAAAGCCCATTGTGCAAGGGTTTCAATATAACCCCAGGCTTAAGCCTGGGGTTAGTAAAAAGCAGGCCCATAAAGGGCTTTAGCCCAAGAGAAAATATTTTAGTCGGACACAATGATTATTTATTTAATGAACAGCGTTTATATTATATTATCAGATAAGCTTTGCGTAAGCGCAGCAGACAGCAGTCATCCATACATTTACTTACAAAGCATTTATGTGGGAGCAGAAAGACAGTACAAAATTACCCGTGTCAAAAAATTGTCATATACGCAATCGGGAAAACCTGTTACGCAAACGGGAAAACCGTTCACCGCTCTGCAAAGTCTCCGGACCACAAGTGTTCGAACCCTGCATTAGCGATCGGCAATCCATAGGATCGCCCAAGTGTGTAGAAATAATTGTGCCGGGGGGGGCCACACCGCAGGCGTGGTGCGTGTAAATGTTCCGTTCCAATGGAACGGTAAAGAAACATTACGAGCAGCATTGTACACACGTTAAGCCTCTATGAGGCTTTAAGAAAATGGTTTCGAACAGCTATGGTCTCCGGACTTCGCAGGTGTATGCGGCAAGTCTCCGGACTTGCATTACTTCGTTTTCTTCATCAACGCATCAGCGGTTGCAGGGATTGATTTACTTTTAATTAATGAAACCGAGCATGATAATTTTTCTCACACAACCTGTCCCGAACCTGCTTCGGGAGGGGAATGCCTGCCTGCCGGAGAGGCAGGTACATAGCGAGGTTCTCCCGAAGCAGGTTCGGGACAGGCATGAGACCATTGAAAAAACAAATATGCACGAATGAAACCGAGCATGATAATTTTTTCTCACACAGGGTAATGTGCATAGCGAGGTTCTCCCGAAGCAAGTTCGGGACAGGCATGAGACCATTGAAAAAAAAACTTGTACGAATGAAAATTTTATCAGCACAGCAAATTCATCACTGGGATGCTTATACCATTGCCGGCGAGCCAATAAAGCCTGTTGATTTAATGGAGCGCGCCGCCACCGCCTGTACAGATTATATTGCGCAGCAGGCGTTTCTTCACAAGCCCTTTAAAATATTTTGCGGCAAAGGCAATAATGGGGGAGATGGCCTTGCCATTGCCAGGCTGCTGCTTAACCGGCATTATAATGTAAGCGTATATATAATTGAGTTTGGCGCCATCGGTACAGACGATTTTCAAACGAATTTGCAGCGCCTGCACGAAATGAATGTAAACCTTCATTTTATACAATCAGAGGCGTTTTTTCCTGAAATAAAAGAAGGTGAAATTGTAATTGATGCGCTTTTCGGCTCGGGCCTTAACCGCCCTTTAAAAGATTTAAGCGCAGCGCTGGTGCAGCATATAAATCAATCAAAAGCATTTGTTATAAGCATTGATGTGCCCAGCGGAATGTTTATTGATAAGAGCAGTGGCGGCAATGCCGTTATACAGGCAAATGTTACGCTTACATTTCAGCAATATAAACTATGCTTTCTTGTGGCGGAAAATGCGGAGAATACGGGTAAATTAATTATACTTGATATTGGATTGCTGCCAGGTTTTTTAGAAGGTATTGAAACCATTTTTCAAATTGTGGATATTGCCATTATCCGGCGAATCTATAAACCACGCAACCCTTTTTCCCATAAAGGCACGTATGGCCATGCATTGCTCATTGCCGGCAATACCGGAAAAATGGGCGCTGCCTTAATGGCTGCCCATGCCTGTTTGCGCGCCGGCGCCGGGTTAACCACTTTAAATGTTCCTGCTGCATTTTTAAGTGCGGTGCATGCTTATTTGCCGGAAGCGATGTGCCAGTTAAGGGAAAAAGGTGTAAGCTTCGAAAAAATAAATGTTGTGGGTATAGGCCCGGGCCTCGGCACAGCAGGCGATGGCCTGCAACTGGTTGAGCAGACGCTAAATGAATTTAAACATCCTGCCGTGATTGATGCCGATGCCCTCAATATTATTTCCATGCACAAAAAATTGTTCCGGTCAATTATGCCCGGTTCAATCCTAACGCCGCATCCAAAAGAATTTGAGCGCTTATTTGGTAAAGCCGAAAATGATTTTGAAGCAATTGATATCGCTATAAAAAAATCAGCAGAGCTTAATTGCGTGATCATTTTAAAAGGCACTTATTCATTAATTGCCGGTAATGGAAAAGGCTGGTTTAATACCACCGGCAACGCCGGCCTGGCAAAGGGCGGCAGCGGCGATATTCTAACCGGTATTATCACGGCCTTGCTTGCGCAAAACTATAGCCCGGTTGAAGCCGCGTTATTTGGCGTATATCTTCACGGGCTTGCGGCTGACATGGCACTTGGCACACAGTCGCAGGAAAGCATGATCGCTTCAGATGTAGTGAATTGCCTGGGAACGGCTTTTAGTGGATTGGTGGGTGGTTGATAGGTTGATAGGTTGAAGCAGTTCACGGGTTCACGGGTTGAGCCTGTTACAAGATAACATACTTCAAAATAATTTATAAATGTTGTGGCTATCAACTTTAAACTTTATACATTAAACCTTAAACAAAAGAAACAACAACCCGCAATAATAACTTGTGAACAAGTGAACCCGTGAACTTGTGAACTTAAAAATATCCATCAGCCAAAAAAACTTTCAAATCCAAACTTCTTCAGGGTCTAACGGCGTTAGCTTATTTTTGCAGCCCTTAATTATAACAGCGTGGCAGACATTAATACACAGACAATACGAAACACAAACGAAATTTCAAATAATCACGATGCTAAAAACTCCCCTTTAGGGGCTGGGGGCAAGCGTTACCTCATTACGGCTGCTTTGCCTTATGCAAACGGCCCTATTCATATTGGCCACCTGGCAGGCGTGTATTTACCGGCAGATATTTATGTAAGATATTTACGCGCCCAAAAGCGCGACGTAAAATTTGTAAGCGGCAGCGATGAGCACGGCGTTCCCATCACCATCCGCGCCATGAAAGAAGGTGTTTCGCCCCAGGAGATCGTAGATAAATACCATGCGATTATAAAAAGCAGCCTGGAGCAGATGGGAATCTCTTTCGATATTTATTCCCGCACTTCCAATCAGATTCATCATACAACCTCGCAGGATTTTTTTCTTAACCTGTATGGGAAAAACCTGTTTGAAGAAAAAGAAAGCGAACAGTATTATGATGAGAAAGCAAAGACTTTTTTAGCAGACCGTTATATCATTGGCACCTGCCCGGTTTGCGGCAACCCGAATGCTTATGGCGACCAATGCGAAAAATGCGGCTCCTCATTAAGCCCGGAAATGCTCATCAATCCCCGCAGCGCTTTAAGCGATGCTACGCCGGTTAAAAAGAAAACCAAACACTGGTATTTCCCTTTGCAGGATTATGAGGCTTTTCTGAAGCAATGGATACTGGAAGATCATAAAGAATGGAAGAACAATGTGTATGGCCAATGCAAAAGCTGGCTGGATAACGGCCTGCAAAGCCGCGCTATGACCCGCGACAGCAACTGGGGCATTAAAGTGCCCCTGCCGGATGCGGAAGGAAAGGTCTTATATGTTTGGTTTGATGCGCCGATTGGTTACATCAGCGCTACCAAGGAATTAACGCCTAACTGGGCTGATTACTGGTGCCGGGAAGATACCAGGCTGATACATTTTATTGGCAAGGATAATATTGTTTTTCACTGCATCATTTTCCCTTCCATGCTGAAAGCGCATGGTGGTTTTGTATTGCCTGACAATGTGCCGGCCAATGAATTTTTAAATATTGAAGGCGATAAGGTTTCCACATCGCGTAACTGGGCGGTTTGGGTAAACGAATACCTTGAAGATTTTAAGGATTGCCAGGATGTTTTGCGTTACGTATTGTGCAGCAATGCGCCGGAAACAAAAGATAATGATTTTACATGGAAAGATTTCCAGGATAAAAACAATAGTGAGCTGGCCAGCATTTTCGGCAATTTCGTAAACCGTAGTTTTGTGCTCATGCATAAACTCTGTGGCGGCAAAGTGCCCAGGCTGCATGAAGATGTAATGGACGATACGGACCGTGCATTGATTGCAGACATTAAAGCTGCCAAAGCAAAAGTGGAAAAAGCTATCGAAGAATTCCGTTTTCGCGAAGCTTTGTTTGAAGTGATTGACCTGAGCCGCAAAGGCAATAAATATATGCAGGAGAAAGAGCCGTGGAAGAAGTCGGTTGACGGTGGACCGTTGACCGTTGACCGAAAATTAGTTGATAATTGTCTTCACTTATGTTTACAGCTTACGGCTAACCTTGCCATTTTAATCAATCCTTTCCTGCCGTTTACCGCAAAGAAAATGCTGTATATGATGAAGGTGGTGGATAAAATGCTGGATTGGGAAAATGCCGGCTCCATCAAATTATTAAGTGTGGGTTACAGCCTGAGGCCGCCGGAAATTTTATTCAGGAAGATTGAAGATAAGGAGATAGAGGCGCAGATTAATAAACTGAAAAGCGGGTTGGTGAAAACAGGTAAAGAAGTCAGTAATCAGCAATTAGCAATCAGCCAGGAAGATTTGCTGAAAGCTGAAAGCTCATTGCTCAAAGCTCCAATTGTGTACGATGATTTCGCAAAGCTCGACCTGCGTGTTGGCAAAATAGTAAGCGCCTCAAAAGTGGAAAAAGCTGACAAGCTTTTAAAACTTGAAATTGACCTTGGTTTTGAAAATCGCACAATTGTTTCGGGCATCGCCCTGCATTTTAAACCGGAAGAGATTGTGGGCAAACAGGTAGTGCTAGTTGCCAATCTTGCACCGCGAAAAATGCGCGGTATTGAAAGCAACGGCATGATATTGATGGCAGAGAACAAAGCTGGTAAACTGATCTTTGTAAATCCTGATGAAGATACAGATGCAGGCAGCGGTGTGAGCTGATGTTAGAACTTTCCAGGCCTGGCAGGTTGTAAAAACCTGCCAGGCGGATGATATTGAATTATAAATCTCTGTTTAATAAATCTGTTATTTCTTTTTCGTTGCAGTGCAAAACATAGGGTTGGCCGATGGGATACATCCATCAGGTACTTTTGAAGCTGACGGGTGTAAATACCCAAGTGTTAAGCTTTTATAGAATCGCTTTTGCAATTCAGCTTTCTTTCTTACCTTCGCCGCCCAAAATTTATTTATTAATCAAAAACAATCAGGGTAATGAACAATTATGAATTGATGGTGATTTTTACCCCTGTGCTTTCTGACGATGAATTTAAAGCCGTTCAGAAAAAATATGCTGACTTTATTATTGAACAGGAAGGAAGCATTGTGCACAGCAATCCCTGGGGACTAAAATCACTGGCGTATCCTATCCAGAAAAAAACCACAGGCATTTACTGGGTTCTGGAATACAGTGCGCCATCCAGCTTCAATGAAAAGCTGAAAATACAGCTTTTGCGTGATGAACAGGTGCTTCGTCACATGATAACTGCGCTCGACAAATACGCCGTTGAGTACAATGCTAAAAAGAGAAGTGGCGTACCAACAGGAATTGAAAAAGTGGAGGGTTAATTTATGGCTAAAGCAAATGAAATAAAATACCTTACCGCCATAAAAACCGAAAAGCCCCGGAAGAAATTCTGCCGCTTTAAGAAATATGGCATTAAGTACATTGATTACAAAGACGTTGAATTTCTGAAAAAATTTGTGAATGACCAGGGAAAAATTTTGCCCCGCCGTTTAACAGGCAATTCTTTAAAATATCAGCGCAAAGTAAGCGATGCTGTTAAAAAAGCCCGCCAGATGGCGTTGATACCTTATGTAACAGATTTATTAAAATAGAAAAGCTACGAGCTACGAGCTCACAGCTAAAAAAATTAAAAATGCAGGTAATATTAATACAGGATATAGATAATCTTGGCGCTGCTAATGAGCTGGTGACCGTAAAAAACGGTTATGCGCGCAACTATCTTATTCCGGGCAAATTTGCTGTAGAAGCGAATGCTGCCAATAAAAAACAGATGGATGAGCGCCTGAAAGTTCAGGCTAAGAAAGAAGCAGCCATGCTTGCAGAAATTAATAAAGTAATTACGGTGCTTAAAGAAGCTCCGCTTAAGATTGGCGCTAAAACCGGTACCAGCGGAAAGATTTTCGGCAGCGTTACTTCTTTACAGATTTCACGGGCTATACGCGACCAGAAGGGTTATGAAATAGACCGCAAGCGTATTACTATCCAGGACGAAGTGAAAGAACTGGGCACATATAAAGCCAATATAGATTTTGGCAACGGCAACCATACTGAAATAGAATTTGAAGTAGTGGGAGAGTAGCCAAAAGAAAAATGTAATGCAAAGCCGGATCAGATAATGATCCGGTTTTTTGTTGTGTGCATTTCATTCCCGTGCCTTATTATGATTGGCAATCAGGTCTTGGCCGCTTTCTTATGCATCGCTTTTTTAGGGCCGGCCTTTTTTAAGCCCTTTGCCTGTTTAAAAGCCGGTTTTATTTCATGATGAGGAGGAGGGGCCTGCTTTATTTTCCCTTCCGCATCGTTATGTTTTGATAATTCTTTGCCATGCAAGCCCTGCGCAAGCACTTTGGCCGCTTTTTTTAAACGGCGCTTAAATTCTTCTTCATCCATCCATTCTTTTAATTCACCCAATGCAGTCTCAATTTTAACGGCCAGCTCTTTTCTGAATTCCTTCTTTGGGCTGACAGGTTTTTCTGCTGCTTTTTTCATAATTATTAGAATTGTGTTTTAAAAATGATAACACAAAATTAATATTAGATTGAGCCTTGTAATATTAATTTTTGAACAGAAGGTGCCGGCGCAATGAATTAAGCTATGCTAATTGTATTTGATAAGTTTCTTTTTGATGACTGTTTTGCCATTTTCATCGGCAACACGTAAGAAATAAACGCCTGCCGCGCTGTTGTTTATTGCAATGGTAAAAGTTTGGGTAAGGGATGTTACGTTTAACTTACCGGCTAAAACCTGTTTGCCAACAGCATCAAATAAGCTGTATTGGTAGTAAGATCCTGTAGTATTTGTAATGGTAATATTTGCGTAGCCGCTAACAAGAGGATTGGGCGCAATATCAATAGTGGTTTGGATGCCCTGGTTTGAACCATCGGCATTAAAAGTTGCATAGAACGTTGCTTTTGTATTTCTTACTCCGTCAAAATATAAAAGATACTTATGGTTCTTTTCAAGCCCGGTTATATCAATTGTTCCATCAGCGTTAAACGTACTGCAGAAAACCGGCGTAGGATAAGATGATGCTTCGGGGCATGTTTCCACATCGTACAGCGACATCTTAATGCCCTGGCCGGTGCATGCGCTTAATTCGGCCGGCACAGTAGTGTAATTACTTATATCAATGGTGACTTCTGTTTCAGAACCGGTAGAAAAAGCGTAATACACATTATTGGTAACAGAAGTGCCGGTAGCATCACATGTTACCTGTTTGAATGAAGGGTCTTTCAGTTTATTGCTGGTGGCATGCACAAGATCGAAGCTTACAATGGTGTTAGCCGTTATGGATGAAGATGGAAAAGTGGAAGGGCATTCGTCTGTTGAAAGGGCCGTAACAGATATAGGCGTCATTTCCTGGGCATACAGGCTGCAGCTTCCATACGTGTTTTGCTGAGGGGTTATATCATATAAAGCGCCATCGTATGCAGAAATATCTGGCGATCTTCTGCCCACATAATCCAGTATGGCATAATGCATCAGTTTCGATGGATTAATTGTGGTATAACCGCCGCCGCCATTTTCAAAATCATCGTTAATGTGGGAAAGATTAAGGGCGTGGCCCAACTCGTGCAGGATGATCATTTCCAGGTCATAAGAGCCCTGTGCAGGAAAGCAGGGGCCATCTTCAATAGAAAGAGCGTCGCCGGTGGAAACGGCGTCATTTCTTATTATAATATCAAAGCCGGTTTTTTGTGCGGCCAGTATCTGGCCGTTTTGCTGGCAGGCCGAAAACCAGCTATACGTAGATTCCAAAACGCCATCTGCCATTTGCGCAACCCCGGTATTGGTGTTATCAAAAACCACGAGGTTTACATCATCATCTGCTACTGCCTGTTGCGTGGTGGTGGCGCCCACGGTAATATTAGCTCCTGTAATTTCCTTCCATGTTGCCAGGGCCCGTTCAAATGTAGCGCTGGCTGAAGACTGGGCTAAATTAATCCCCTTACCTGCCGTGCTTGTACTGTACTGCACCGTATAACCGCCACTGCTATTTGTATTCATCAGCCTGGGCTCTTTTACTACATAATCACCGTCATCATTTTGAAAAAGCGCATCTATAACAGAAAAGAAAACTTCCAATGTTGCTGCGCTGGTTGCAGTAGAGCCATCCGTTGTTACCACAGAGAACTGGCCTGTGCCGGCCCGGTCGGGAACATGTAATTTTATCTGCGTATCAGTCCACGAAATAATATAGGGAGAGCTGTAGGCCACTTCATAATCCGGTTCTGTATTATCGCTGTTGGCATCCTTAAAATTTACCGCTGCATCACCCGAAGGGCTGCTGCCAAAACCAGAGCCGGTAATGGTTAGTATATTATTCGCTTCATCGTTTATGGCGCCCCCGTGCACCGTATCGGGCGAAAAGGAAGTTATGGCAACGGCTGTGGTGCCGTTACTTATAACAGGGCCGGTTGTTTCTGCCTGCGCCGCGCCGCTTGCAAAAGCATTATCAATTATTTTTTCTGTAGTGCCGGTATATTTGTTTATTGATTTATACAGTGTTTGCTGAATGTTATTATATGAAGCAAAAGGTGCAACCGCCTTCTTTCCCGATTTATTGTACTGCAAAAAACCCTGGGCGCTGCTGTACACATCAAATAATATATTTTTTGTTTGGGGCGAACGTATTTTGCCTGTGTTTTCATGCAGGAAAAAAATGCCGGTTTTGCCTTTATCCAGTTGAAGCACATCACTTACTTTAAGACATGTTGCGCCCACCGTTCCGCCAAGTGTTAATACTTCAATGGTAGAATCAATTGCCTGGCCCTTAAATAATTTATACACATGTATTTTGTTCGAAGTATAGATAATTGTATGTGCATCGTTCCAGAATGAATACTGGGCAGTAACTTTTCCTTCCACAATATGGGAAGCCTTTTTTACCTTACTGGCAAGCTCAATTTTATAAAGCTGGGCTTTGGCTGTGAAAGAAGCAGTTGCAAGCAGAAAAAGGCTTGCAATAATTTGTTTGGCATAGTTCATTCACTACAATTTATGTGTATTAAAAATACGATTGAATAAAAATTGTTTTATGGATTTTTAAAACTTTTAGAGCCTGCTTAAATTTTAAATCTCAAACCAACATTACAGGTTTAGCCCAAAAAATTTGCCTGATTTTGTCTCAATCGGCATCAAAAAACATTGAAAACAAGCAACTTTTTGACCTATAATAAATTCTGGAAATAAATTTTAAACAGGCTCTTATAATAAAAAAGGCTGTTTTGTTTAAACAGCCTTATCCTGAACGAATATTTTTTGTTTACCATTTGTCAACGTCTTCAGAGGAGGAAGATGCGCCGGGAACATCTTCTGCCTCAATTTCTATTTCAATCTGCGTTTCTTCGGCTAATACGCCGTTTTCAGGGTATTCATGGCTAAATGCATCAAAATCAAAGTTGGGCATTAATTCTGTTTTTACGTAATCTACAGCTTCGCTCAATGCCTTGGCAAATTTGTTGAAGTCTTCTTTGTACAGGAATAATTTATGCCTGTCATAACCACCATCATTAAACCTCTTGCGGCTTTCGGTAATTGTAAGATAGTAGTCGTTGCCGCGGGTAGCTCTTATGTCAAAAAAATAAGTTCTTCTTTTCCCTGCTTTTATGCGTTTGCTGTAAACGCTTTCCATTTTCTTGTCGTTATTTTCGTAAGCCACTTTTCGTTTGGTTTAATGAATAATCTTTGCTTGTAGCAGCAAATATAATATTGTTTTACAATTACCAAAATTTTGGAAAACTTTTTAAAAGCAACAGGCAATACGCCCGAATTTATATCAAGCCGATGCTGTTTCCTCACTTAATTGCAGGTTATACAGCCCTGCATAATAACCATTTTTTGCCAATAATTCTGCATGCGTTCCGGCTTCTGCAATTTCACCGTTTGAGAGAATGATGATTTTATCAAACGGTATTGAAAGAAAGATGCGGTGTGTGATGATAATAGTTGTTTTGTTTTGAAGAAAGCCGTTCAGGTTGTTTACGATTTTATGTTCGGTTTTTGCATCCACTGCGCTGAGGCAATCATCAAACAGCATTACAGGGCTTTCTTTTAAAAGCGCCCTTGCAATGGAAGCGCGTTGTTTCTGGCCTCCGCTCAGTGTAACGCCACGTTCGCCAACAAGGGTTTTATAGCCTTTGTTAAGCGAAAGTATTTCTTCGTGCACGGCGGCATATTCCGCATATTTACTTGTATCGGTTGCCAGGCCTTTGCTGTTATTATTTAAACCAAAACGAATATTATTATCAATCGTATCGCTGAAAAGAAAAACATCCTGCGGAACATAGCTGATATAATTACGCAGGGCTGTTAAGGAAACATAACGGATGTTTTTATTGCCAATAAAAATTTCACCTTTATCCGGATCATAAAACCGCAGCAACAGTTGTGCTATAGTTGATTTGCCGCTGCCGGTTTTGCCCAGTATCATCACCTTTTCGCCGGGTTTCACTTCGAGCGAAAAATTATGTAAGGCGCGAATGCCTGTATGCGGATAAGCGAAGCTTACATGTTTAAAAATAATGCTTCCGCTTAAAATTTCATTGGCATTGTTTTTTGCCGGGTCTGTAATAAGCGGCCTGGTATCTAAAAACTCGTTTATCCTTTTTTGTGAAGCTGCTGCCCGCTGCACCATGCTGGCAACATTGCCAATGGCGCTTACCGGGAACATAAGCATATTAATATAAATAACAAACTCTACGATAATGCCTACTTTATCAGGATTGGCCAGCGCCATTTTACTGCCTATCAAAATCGTAAGCAGGGTGCTTAATCCTACAAGCAGCGTCATGCTTGGAAAATAAATGGCTTCCACTTTGGCAAGGCTTACTGCATTTTTCCTGTAGGCTTCACTGTTTCTGCTGAAAAAGCCAAGCATGGCTTTTTCCTGCACAAAAGATTTTATTACGCGTATGCCCGAATAAGATTCCTGTGCATTGGTTGTAAGGTCGGAAAGCAGCGCCTGCACCTTCTCGCTTTTTTTATGAATAATCGTATTTACAAAGTATATGGTGATGGCTAATAATGGGAGAGGTGCTATAACAACCAGTGTTAAATGAAAATCTTTTCGCAACATATTTACCAGGCAAAGTATAATAAGCGCCAGCAGGTTTACGGTTTGCATTACAGCCGGCCCTGTGTACATTCTTACACGGCTCACATCTTCCGCAATACGGCTCATCATATCGCCGGTACTGTGTGTTTTAAAGAACCCCATATCGAGCTGCTGGTAATGATCATATATGGCATTTTTCAGGTCGTACTCAATATAACGGCTCATTACAATAATGGTTTGCCGCATCAGGAACATAAATATGCCTCTTAACAAAGCAAGCAATAAAATCACGATACTGCTAATCAAAACTATTTTGCTGAAATTAAAATGCTGCAGCCAGTTAATAAGAGCCCGTACCGAAGCGGAATAGTTTTCTGTCGTTTTGCCCGTTTGGCCGGAAATATATTGCTGTACCTGCCCCACCACATAACCCGTAATTTCAGGAGCAAGCACGGTAAAATAGTTAGACAGGATAACGAAGAAAATGCCTGCCAGCAAACGTGCCCTGTATTTCCAGAAATATTTATGTAAGGATGCAAGATGTTTCATTTAAGATGGCAAAGGTAGGCGATAGATATTTTTTGAATGAAGAAGAAATGTTTAGGGATTTCAAAGCAATCATAAAATGGCAATACATTTTTTTGCTGATAAGATTCGCATCTTATATTTGCGCCGGAGGGATGTCAGAGCGGTTTAATGAGGCGGTCTTGAAAACCGTTGACTGTAACAGGTCCGGGGGTTCGAATCCCTCTCCCTCCGCTGAGAGGGGCTTCATCAAGAAGCCCCTCTTTTTTTTCGTATATCAGATATCCTTTTTCTTTCATTTTCAGCGAGTTATGGGTAAACATCCGTAGCATGGTAGGTGTTCGATAGATGCCCTCCTTATAATATAAATTGTTGTCGAACACCCTATTGATAAAGTCGCGTTTCTGCATCGTATCAGAGCTGGTATATACATAGCGCATGTCAGATAGGAGGTAGAGATTTTTCTCCAGTATCTCAAACGCCCTTCCTTGATCTTCACTAAGTCGCTCTATTGCTCCTTTTAGATTTAGGATATTGTGATTGTAGGAAGAATACCACCTATCATAAGTATCCCTCGTGAT
>NZ_JASGEX010000087.1:0-9925 GCF_047606085.1 Parafilimonas sp. | reverse complement strand
TGCTAATAGTGCAGCTAGCATAACCGAACTAAATGGGTATCTTCATGGCATCGCTATTACAGCTGACGGAAAATCTTATTCCGTATTTGAAGCAACAGAAAAAAACGGATTGGAGCTGAAATTTTCTCCCAAGCGCTATTTATTTCCTGTTCCACAAGATGAAATCACTGCTTTGCCGCTCCTTGAACAAAATGAGGGGTGGTAAAAAACATTTGCATAACTTATTAGTTAATGAACAATTTTATTTATTATGAAAGATATATTGAAAATAGTTGTCCTATTGGTTGTAATGGGAGTATTTGGTTCATGCTTAAAGAAAGACCTTCCCGAAACAACTAATTCTTCTTCCAATGATATTACAGGATTTATTTATATCCATAAATATATAGATACAACCATAAATAATGCTGGAACAGCAAATGTTGATACACAAATTGTTGTAAAAACACAACAGTTAAATACTAGTATAAGTATCTCGAATGATACTGTATATGTAACTCCATCTATACCATCTGGCTTTCCCAGTAGCCAGTTGTCTAATGTTACACTTACAAATATTTGGGGAGTTGCTTATATTCCTGATGGCGCTATCATTACACCTGTTGACGGAGCGCCAGAGTTAGGTGTGCCCGGTGATTTTTCATCCCCTGCCTCATACGTAGTAACAGCTGCAAATGGTAATGAAAAGGAATGGGTAATATATACCTACCCGCTTTGACAAAGGTTGACTTATCCATAAGGACGAGCTGTATTGGAATGCAATAAAGTATTGTGGCTCTAATCAACATTAACACAATAAAGAGGCTGTGCTGAATGCTTTTAAGGTAACCTCTTTATTCAATACTCCGGTAATTTTTTGAGGATATAAACATAGGTGGAAAAATGAGATAGGAAAAGAATAACACAGGCATTAGACTTTTGTATGCTAAACAACATTAGGTAAAATTAAAGGGGGTAAAGAAGCCTGTTGCAAAATTTCTTATCCACATTATAGGAATATGGCTGTGTATGCAGCGATGGGCCGGCCAGTTGCATACACATTTTGATATGGCTATGACGGGGTGTCTGTTGCTAAAGCTGCTTACTACTTATCCATACCGCAAGAGTAGGAATAGTTTTTCAATGGCTGATATAAAAATGAGCACATGAACCGGCTAATTACTGAATGAATCCCCAGCCGGCTGACTTAGCATTAGACAGGGAGTTGAAAAAAATAAACGCATTTATAAGCAATGCCTCAACTTCGGCATGCTGCCTGCGAACTGGCTGGTTGAAACTTCAGGCATTCCTTTTGGCTTGATGGGTGATATGCTGTACTTATGCGGGAACCAATGGCGTGGCATGTTATACGGCATGTCATCAAGGCTGGGATGGAGCACGGAAAACATTATTTGCGACCCTAAGCCCTTATGGAAAGTTTGGGATGAATTTGGAATTGCTGATGCAAAAATGCATGGCTATTGGGATAAATCCAACCCTGTTACAACCAGCGATTCGTCAGTTCTGGCAACAAGCTATATAAAAAAGGATAGCATATTAATAGCCATTGCAGGCTGGAATAAAAAGAATGTTGATGTATATATTCATATTGATGCGGCAAAACTTGGCTGGCAACATGGTGAGGTAATGCTTGCACCGGCTATTGATAATTATCGGCCGCAGCGAACTTTTAATATAAACAATCCGCTTACTGTTGAGCCTGGTAAAGGCTGGCTGCTGATAATAAAAAAGAAAAAACAATGATACGTTTTTTGCTTCTGTATTTGTTATGCTGTTCGCTTTGTGCACATGCGCAAACCATTGATGTAACTGTGTTTGGCGCAAGGCCAAACAGTTTTGAAGATGCTACGGAAAGCGTGCAAAAAGCTATTGAAAGTTGCCGCGGTCAATCAACGTCAGTTATCAATTTTCCAACAGGCCGCTATGATTTCTGGCCTGGTAAAGCTACAGAGACCCATTACTACATCAGCAATACATCCGATGAAAATGAAGTGCCTGTAAAAGACCAAAAAGTTGGTTTAATGCTGAAACACTTAAAGAACATTACAATTGAAGGTAATGGTTCTTTGTTTGTGTTTCACGGCAAAATGATAACATGGGTTATTGACAGTAGCGAGAACATACAAATTAAAAATGTTGCTGTGAATTATGAGCGGCCCGGCATGTCTGAAATGACCATCAAATCCATTTCACCAACAGCTATAAAAGCAGTTATTCATCCAGATTCAAAATTCGCTGTAATTAATGGAAAGCTGGAATGGTATGGGGAAGGCTGGAAGGTGCGGCCTGAAGGTTTTTTCGCAGCGCTGGTGAAGCCAGCAACGGGCACTATCTTTTATAGTTCCTGGCTTCCTTTTTATGAAAGCGGGGCCGAAGTAATTGCGCCGCTTACGGTAACGTTTACCGGAAATTTTTCAAAATTTAAAGCGGATACCGGCGATGTGCTTACCATACGCGATGCCATAAGGGATTACGTGGCTGCCTTTCAAAACCGTTCAAAAAACATAAGCTTACACGATGTGCAGATGTATTCGTTACATGGGCTTGGCATTGTATCGCAGTTTTGTGAAAACCTTGATTACGACAGCGTGCTTGTAGCGCCGCAACAAGGCAGCGGAAGGGTAATTGCTTCCTCTGCTGACGGCATGCATTTCTCCGGGTGCAAAGGGCAAATCACCATTAGTCATTGCCGCTTTAAAGGTTTGCATGATGACCCGGTGAATGTACATGGCACACATTTGCAGGTAACGGAAATTATTTCGCCAACCACCTTAAAACTTCGCTTCATGCACCATCAAACTTATGGGTTTATGGCGTTTGATAAAAATGACAGCGTTGCTTTTGTTCATGCACAATCGCTGCAAACATTTGGCGCCGGCATTATCAAATCTGCAAAGCTTATTTCAGAAAGGGAAATGCAGGTGGAATTGCAGCAACCTGTTACTTTAATAAAGCCTGGCGATGTGCTGGAAAATATTACATGGACGCCTTCACTCACTATAAAAAATTCGCGGTTTGAAACGACCATATCGCGTGGCACACTAATAACTACGCGGCGTAAAGTAATTATTGAAAATAACGTGTATTACCGCACTGGCATGCATGCCATTTTAATTGCAGACGATGCATCAGGCTGGTATGAATCAGGGCCTGTAATGGATGTAACCATTCGCAACAACCAGTTTATAGAATGCGGTTATAATTCTTTCCCTAACAATTATATCATCAATATACAACCCGAAGCGCACCAGCTTATGCCGGGTTATTATGTACATAAAAATATTACAATAGAAAATAACTTATTTAAGGTGTATGATTATCCGGTACTGTTCGCCAAAAGCACCAACGGGCTTGTGTTTTCAGGCAATACCATCACAAAATCAAACTTTATGAAAGCCGGTGAAAAACGTGCAGCCATATCGCTCACTGCATGTGCACAAGTGAAAATTGCACACAATAAGTTTGAAGGCTGGCAACCCGAAATTCAGCTTGATGGAATGAAGAAAAAAGATATTAAAGCTGATATGGCAATTATTAACGAAAGAAAAAATAATTGATGATTAAGTTCAATATCAAATTCATTGCATTAAATAATACAGCAGCTTTTATTGTTTTCGGCATAAGCATCCATGCACAAAAAACGTATGAAATTGATGCAAGTCATTTAACCGCCGCAACACCTGTTGCTATAAACATGCAGGCAACAAACCCGCAGGGTGTAAAGCTTTCTGCAAACAATCAATACTTTGAAAAAGATGGCAAGCCCTGGTTCCCGTTGATGGGCGAAATGCATTACAACCGTGTGCCGCCGCAGGATTGGGAAGAAGGTATTTTAAAGATGAAAAATGCAGGCTTATCAATCATTGCGACATATATTTTCTGGAAGGAACACGAACCGGAAAAAGGAGTTTGGGACTGGAAAGGCAACTGTGATTTGAAACAGTTCATTCAACTCTGTGCAAAACATAACGTGTATGTGTGGCTGCGTATTGGCCCCTGGAGCCATGGTGAGCAATTGAATGGCGGCTTTCCTGGCTGGGTCCAACACATGCAAGGCACACGCCGCAACACACCGGAATATCTTGATTCTGCAACTACTTTATATAATGAAATCGGCAAACAAACGCATGGCTTGTTTTTTAGAGATGGCGGGCCAATAGTACGTTTATCAATGCCGGATAAAAAAGTTGTTGTGCAGGTTAGGCTGAAAAATGAAACCATCCGTTTCCCTGAGTTAACCTTGAAAGGGCAAAAAACTTTAATACTTCCTTTTAATTTAAAAATAAATGATGTAACCATTAAATATGCAACAGCCCAACCGTTGGCAAAAATTAATAATGGCAATGCAACCACTTTATTTATGATGAAGCCCGAAGATGTAAATTCATCTGTTTCAGTTGAAGTAAAAAAAGATAGTTTGGTAGCCGGCTCCTTAAAGCTGAATGAACCTTTCGTTGTGAAGGGTACTATAGGAAAAAAACTCATCATTATTTTGCTTTCAAGAAAGGATGCGGAAAATAGCTGGGGCGCCACCATCAACGGTAAACAAGCGATGATAATTACAAGTGCGGATGTTATTGCAGATGACCGTTCTATTCAACTGCATCAAATGAATAATGCCTCATTCAATATTAAAGTTTATCCGGCAAATGTTGCCGCATTTTCTTTCAGCAATAAAAAACTTATAGCAAAAAAATATGCATGGTGTGATGAATATTCCCTGGCTGTAAACAAGGTTGTTGTTGATGCAAAAACAACCATTAAAAACAAAACTGCAACAGTTACGCTTCCATCAGCATTACCAAAAAATACCAGCAATATGTTTCTGAAAATAAATTATCCCGGCGGCTTGTGTACCTGTAAGCAGGATGGCAAATTGCTTACAGATAATTTATTCAATGGCACATCATGGCTGCCTGGCACAAAAAATTTTCTTAACAAAACTGCTTTGCAATTTTCTATACAGGACTGGACTGATAATATAACGGGAGTTGATCGTAAATTGGTGAATAAAATAAAAACAGGGGGCAGCCGGTTTATTTCAATTGAAGCATTGCCGCAGTATAAATTGAATATTGGTTTTTAGGAATTGCAAGCCTAATGAATTATGACAAAAGCCTAATAAAAAATTTTATGTTTAACATTAAGATCGCCACTACAATTTTTTTTGTGTTATTGCTTATAAACAGCAATCATCTTTTGTGTCAAAACAACCATACAAAATTATGGTATAATCATCCAGCCAATGCCGGTGTAAAAGATACTTCAGCAGGATGGATAAACGATTTCGAATGGTTGAAAGCACTCCCTGTTGGCAATGGTTTTATTGGTGCTATGATATTTGGCGATGTAAATAAGGAACGCTTGCAGCTTAACGAAAAATCTTTGTGGAGTGGCAGCAATGATGATAATGATAACCCTGATGCATCAAAATATCTTAACGGCATAAGACAGTTGTTATTTGAAGGTAAATATAAAGAAGCAACTGAACTTACCAATAAGACACAGGTATGTAAAGGTGCTGGTTCTGGCAGCGGCAATGGCGCTGATGTTCCTTACGGTTGTTATCAAACATTGGGCGATTTGTGGATTGATTTCAATATAAAAACCACTTATGCAAATTATTACCGCGAATTGGATTTGATTAATGGCATTGCGCTTACCCGCTTCAAACAAAACAATATTCAATTTACAAGGAAAGTGTTTGCCAGCAACCCTGATAAAGCAATCGTTATTCATTTAACGGCAGATAAAGCCAATGCAATTTCATTTACGCTGTCTGTTAGCCGTCCCGAAAAATTTACAACTATCGTAGAAGGTAACAGGCTTGTTATGAGCGGCACATTAATTAATGGCAAAGGCGGCGATGGAATGAAATATAAAGTATATGCAGTGCCGGTTGTAAGTGGTGGAAGTTTAAAAAAAGATGGCAATGAACTTATCATTTCAAAAGCTGATGCCGTTACTATTATTGTTACTGCAGCTACCAATTACAAACTTCATTACCCCGATTATATCAATAACAGTTTTGAAGATGAATTAAATGCAGTAACCAACAAAGCAGTTGCAACACCATATAATATTTTAAAAGAAAAGCATGTAAAAGATTTTTCATTTTTCATGAAAAGGTCATCACTGCAACTAACATCAACACCGAATGAAAATCTCCCAACAGACCAACTGCTTGAAAAAAACCTTCAAACAAAAAATGAAGCGGGCCTTTATTCTTTGTATTACCAGTTTGGGCGTTATGTGTTGTTGTCATCATCAAGGGAAGGCAGTTTGCCTGCTAACCTGCAGGGCATTTGGGGAAACAAAATTCAGACACCCTGGAACGGCGATTATCATACCGATATAAATGTGCAGATGAATTACTGGCCATCTGAAGTTACCAATCTTTCCGAATGCGATATGCAGTTGATTGGTTTGATTGAATCGTTGGTAACCCCCGGTACAAGAACTGCATCGGTACAATATAAAATGCATGGCTGGTGTATTCATCCCATTACAAATGTTTGGGGTTACACGGCGCCCGGCGAAGACCCGGGCTGGGGTTTACATGTTGGCGCTACCGGCTGGATGTGCCAGCATGTATGGGAACATTATGCATTTACACACGATACAAATTATTTGCGTAAGGTTTATCCCATTCTGCAACAAGCCTGCTTATTTTATTTTGACTGGCTTGTGAAAGATCCTTCAACCAGTAAGCTTGTTTCGGGACCGGCATCATCACCCGAGAATAGTTTTGTAGCGCCTGATGGAAGCACTGCCAGCATAAGCATGGGGCCGTCTCACGACCAGGAAGTAATCCGTGATTTATTCAACAATACTTTACAGGCAGCGCGCGAATTAAATATAAGTAACGATGATGCCTTTATTCATCAACTACAGCAAACCAATAATCAGATTGCCATGCCTGGCATTGGCAAAGATGGAAGGCTGATGGAATGGGCGCAGGGGTTTAAGGAAGTTGAACCGCACCATCGCCATTCTTCGCATTTGTTTGCATTATACCCGGGCGATGAGATAACATTAGACAAAACGCCTGCATTGGCAGAAGCCGCGAAAAAATCGCTTGAAGCAAGAGGCGATGATGGCACAGGCTGGTCTCTGGCATGGAAAATTAATTTCTGGGCACGTTTGCATGATGGTAATCATGCTTTAAAATTATTGAATCGTTTATTGCAGCCTGCACATGCAACCGGTGTTGCCATGAACAATGCCGGCGGCACATACAATAATTTATTTTGTGCACATCCCCCTTTTCAGTTGGATGGCAATTTTGGCGCTACGGCAGGCATTGCAGAAATGTTATTGCAAAGCCAGGAGGATTTCATTGAGCTTCTTCCTGCTTTACCTTCTTCATGGAAAGATGGTTCTGTAAAGGGGCTTTGCGCAAGGGGTGGTTTTGTAATTGACATGCAATGGAAAAACAACAAGCTTACCCGGGCAATATTGTTTTCAAAAAAGGGTGGTCTATGTATTATTAAATATGGAACAAAAGAAATAGCGCTTAATACAAAAGCGGGCGGGCAGTATAACTTAATTAATTTTACTCAATAAATACCTTTCCATACTGCTTAACGAGCTACATAAGAGATAGACTGATAATTAACCGTTGTTGATGAAAAATTCCTGAGCGAAATAAAAAAGCAGCCGGTTCATCTATTGGGGCTTTGCCGTAGCATAACTGAATATTGTTTTTAATATTAATACCAACTGATAATCTTTGACAAATGTTTGCATTATTATAAATAAGCGCGGAATTATTGTATTCGTTTCTTAAGTCTGCCGAAGATGATGCAACTATTGCCTATGATGTCAGGATTGGTGTTACGCATATCTGCCTTTACATTGCCCTGCTGCATGAACAGAGCTTGTGTGCCGGCCAGGATAACATTTATATCAACCGGCGCACACTAATAAAAAAGGTGAAGATCAGCCGCAGGACGTACAATAAATGCATGCATGAACTGCGCGAATACGGCTATATCCAATATGAACCTTCATCGAATCCGCTTGTTGGAAGCAGGATATTCCTGAACAGGTTGTAATATTTTTTAGATTAAATAATAGTGATAGCTATGGCGACAATTTATTTTCCTACGGAAATTGATTTTAAAAGATGGATTAGAGAAGCGTTACAGGAACATCTGGCCGAAGTCCTGGTAAAAAACATTCCTGCAAATGATCGTGAAGAATTGCCGGTTAGCAGGAAAGAAATTGCCAAACGGCTTAATATATCTCTTGTTACCTTAACAGAATGGGTAAAGCGTGGGTTGCCTTCGCATAAATACAGGAACAGGGTCTATTTTCTTTATTCGGAGGTGATGGAATATATCAGGGAAAATAAACAAATGGGTTGAAAGAATTATCTGCTATGATAGCGTGCTGTAAAGGTATAAATGGAACCTCTCCCACTAAAAATGGCATACATCTTATCAGAAAAGTACGCCGATGGTAAGACCGCCGCATTGTTATTTCAATATAGGCTTTTGCCGGGATATTGACACATTTGTATACAACGTCGTATTAAACTCTTACAATTTAAACCATTGACGAAACCTGCATAAAAGATTTATGTTGATGAGGGCAGAATTTAAAAAAGAAGAGGCTTTAACTAAGCCCCTTCTTTTAACTCCTAGTAAGTAAACCCAGGCATCACAGCCTGAGATTCTGTTAGAACCGTGCGTAACAGTCTCCCGTTACACGGCTCCGATTTTCCAACCGTGGGTTTCGAGTTCAGTAGTTCCCAATGTGCAAACATCTTTGGTCTGCGCACTGATATCTGATGAAGCCATCTGACTGTCTTCATCCCTCCCGTTCGAAGTCTTTTGTATTTGCGTCTTGCCCATGCTTCGAGCTTTACATTTAATATGTGCATAAACTCTTTCATTTTTGTTTTGTAAAATGTTCCATAGTAATGGATCCATCCTCTGATTATCGGATTGATCTCGCCTGCTATCTCCGATAACGTGTTTGTAGTTTTCTTCAATGCATTCCACTTTCTCATCTTCTCATTCATCGCTTTCATCGCTTTTGTACTAACAGCAGGAAGAAAATTAGTGAATGATCCATCCTTTCTTCCGTTCTGTGCTTGTCTTGGCATGAATGTAAACCCAAGAAAGTCGAACGTGATAACCGGATAATCTTTGTAAAATTTTCTATTGCTGTCTTTACAGTACACCAGCTTTGTTTTTGATGCATGCATTTCAAGACCACAATCCGTTAACCTTTGCTCCAACGATTTCATCACTGTCTGACTTTCATCCCGTGACCTGCACATGATGATGGCATCATCCACATAACGTACCAGTGTACACTGCGGGTACGCTATGCTCAACCATTTGTCCATTGTGTAATGGAGGTAAAGGTTGGCAAGCAGTGGCCCGATCACAGAACCTTGTGGTACTCCTTTGGTTCTTGATACCTGCCTCCCATCAGCTAACTGTAGTGGTGCTGTCAGCCATCTTTCGATATATAACAGTATCCACTTTGTTTCGCAATGCCTGCTGACTGCTTTCATCAGCAGATCATGTGGAATGTTGTCAAAGAACCCTTTGATGTCCAGGTCTATCACCCACGACCGTTGCCAGCATAATTGCCTTACCCTTTCAACAGCCTGTTTGGCTGACCTCCCCGGTCGGTAACCATAAGAGTCTTTTATAAGCAATGGCTCCAGCGTTGGCTCTAATAGCCCTCTTACTACAGATTGGGCAATCCGGTCTGCGATGGTAGGTATGCCCAGAGGTCTTAGCCCACCTCCTTTCTTCGGTATCTCAATCAGTTTCACCGGTGGCGGCATGTACCAACCATTTCACAGGATAGGCGACATTTCTCGCTTTATTTTCCTACTTTTGCGTATGCAAAATTTAGAAGTACTTATAGGCCAAAAGATAGATGGTCGCAAATTATCGCATGG
>NZ_JASGEX010000086.1:0-13110 GCF_047606085.1 Parafilimonas sp. | reverse complement strand
CCTGTTAAATACTCGGCTACGATTTTTTCCCTGCTTGCCTCCAAGGCAGGTTTTGGTTTTCTTTTTTGACTCATTTTGTGTGAAATTAAGTTAACAGTTTTCTGTCAACCTATTTCAGGACAAGTCAAGGGGACGTAAGTTATTGTTTTATTGGTATAGTTCGGTTCGCAGTTTGTAGCTCAAAGCTTCTTCTTCAATTCATTTTAAGCGGGGCAATTAAATCGAAGGGCGGGATATTTACCCGGAATTTTTTTTTGCTGTTGAGATTTTCCATTTCGTAAGTGCCTATCATGCGGCCAAGTTCACTGCGCAAATTGCAGCCGCTTACATACTGAAACTGTTTGCCCGGCTGCAATACAGGCTGTACGCCCACAACGCCTTCGCCTTCCACATCGCGGTATTCGCCGGTGCTGTCGAAAATTTTCCAGGTGCGGCGCAGCAATTTTACGCTGAAATTATTTTTATTTTCAATTGTAATGCGATAGGCAAACATAAACTCGCTGCTGGCCGGATTGCTGTAATCTGACTGGTAAAAGCTTTCCACACTTATTTCAACGCCTTCCGAAATTTTTGATACCATTCCTTATTTATTTGCAGCAATAAAGATAGGGGGATTGAAATAAATTTCCTGTAAACAGTGCGTGTGAATTTATATAACCCTGAATTTTACTGCAGACTGCGGTATGGCCTGGTGCAATCCTGATTGGAAAGATTTGTTTTAACCCGGATGCAAAGATTTTTATCTGGTTAATTGCCAAATAACTCATATTTGGTTTTAGGACGGCGGTCAACAAGCCATTTAAAGCTGCGCAGCCGCATTTCAAAAGGATTGGCCTGGCGCATGGGGTAAGCCGTGCCGATAACATTACTTCTGAACACAACCTTATCTGCCTGCCTCTCCCTGAAATACATGTCAATAACATCAGACGTAGCCCTGTTTGCGCTAATGAATTTGCTGCTGTCGTCCTGTGCATAATAAATGCTTTCCGCATTGCCTTTGGCGCGCACCGAATCAAGTTCGCCATTGGTAAAATAACCATTGATGGTGCGGCCTTTTACCTGGTTGTAATATTCGGGCCCTACTTTTTCCACGCTTAATGCATTTTCAAAAACATACATGCGCTTGGGTTTTTTATTGAGGGTGAAAAGATAAATGGTATCGCCGCTTATCTGGCTTTCGCGGCTCCATACCACCGGGTCTTTAAACAACCTGAACGCCGAATCTTCTGATGAATAAAACAAGCTGTCGCCAACGGCCTGCAGCGAGTCGGAAAATATTTTTACATTCCGGTAGGCTTCCACAAAACGGTCTCTGGCGCTGTCCTGTTTCGCCCTTGCCGAATCGCTTAGCACAACGGGATCTGTAGCGGGCAATGAATCAAGTATTGCGGGTATATTCCTGAATTTTTTAAGCGTGGAAAGCCTTCCTGAAAATAAGGTATCAGCAGCAAGAAAAGTGGAATCTTTATCCTGCTTTATAATCATCACCGGTTTTTGTGTAGCCAGCAGCGACGATTCTTCGCCTTTGCTTTTAAGGTTGTTTGCAATTATGGTAACGCCCTGTGCGGTATCCCGGTAAATAACATGGCCGCTGGCTTCGCTATCCCTGGTTGAGTCGTTGCTGGCCACTATATCTGCATCAAGCATGGTAGTGCTGTCTTCAATATGCGGGCGTTTGCCAAAATAAGCTTTCTTTTTGGCAAGATCGTAATAACCATCGCTGGTAAATATCTTCTTCTTATCGCCACTGTTTATTATGGTGGGAACTGTAAAGGTGGCCACATTGGTATAAGTGTTAAACAGCAATGTGTCTGTAGTGATGGTGTAATCAGGGTTTACCAGTACCACATCTTTCTTGAAATAAACGTCTTTGGTTTCGCCGTAATAATAACCTTCTTTGCTGGTAAGCACGGTTTTTTCGCTTACCACTTTTCCGTTTTTTGTATAAATGCCTATATGCGTGTTCAGGTCGTAATCAAGGTCGGGCGTGGTAAGCGTTCCCTTACCGTCGGTTAGTTTTACATTGCCTTTGAGGTAAGCTTTTTTTTCGTTGCCGAAATAACGCAGGTAATCAGAATAGGTGTGTATGCTGTCGTTATCATTTATATGCACATGGCCAAAAGCCTCCAGCGTATTTTTGGTTTTGTTCAATACTACGCTGTCTGTGTAAAACAAGGTAGAGTCCTGCCTTATCTTAACATTGCCTGCGGCCGACTGAAATTCCGCCGAATCAATTTTCTGGTAATTCAGCCGCTCTGCATTAAGGATAATGATCTTCTTTTTTGACGTGGTATCGGCAGGCGGCTGGGCATAAAGCGATGAACATACAAAAAGAAAAGCTATGCTGGGAAAATAAACTATCGCTTTATGCTGTATCATGGTTTTGCCTCAGATGAATCTTTTACCGGAAGCGGTTCTGTAAGATAATCTCCTTTATCTTTTTTGCCAAATATGGAAATGTTCACATAACGTTTCGGGTGAACGCGAAGATCATCAAGCAAAACATTTAAACTGCGTGTAATGTTGTTAAGGTTATTATATAATGCCTTATCGTTTATTAGAGCACCGATAGAGCCATCGGTTGAATTAACGCGGTTTATAATGGATGACAAAGAATCTGCACTTTGTTTAAAACCATTTACCAGGCCATCAATATCTGCCTGAGATAAATTCCTGGTAGTGGCCTGCAGGTAAGAAAGCGTGCTGTCTATCTTTTGGTTATTCTTTGCAAGATTGCCTGTAAATGCATTGATGTTGGCGAGAGATTGAGCCAGGGCGCCCGTTTGCACATTCAATAATTTTTGCAGTGCAATGGTTGATTCCGAAATATGGCCTGTGGCGTTATTAAGGTTGGTAATTACGCTGCGTATATTGCCTTTTGTAGTGGTATCGAGCAGCGTATTAAAATTCCTCATCAGCGAATCCAGTGTTACCAGCGATGCTGTTAGCTGGTCGGAAAGCGGCCCGAGTTTGTTGCTTAGCTGGCCTAACATGCCACTGCCTTCCTGGCTGCGCAGGGTATCGCCGCTTTTAAGAAACTGGGAACTGCTGCCAAGCTGGATATTCAGAACCGGCGAGCCCAGCGGGTTTGATTCAATGGTGGCCACAGAGTTTACCGGTATCTGGTAATCCTGTGTTAGCTTTATTTCCACCACTAAATCTTTCAGGGATGGATCAGACGATGTGCTGTAAATAGTTCCTATCTGGAAGCCATTTGCATAAACCTCATTGGATGATGAAAGTTTTTTCAGGTCTGAATATTTAGCGTATAAAAAAAATCCTGTTTTTAACACGCTTTTGCCTTTTAAAAAATTAAACCCGAGAATGAGGAATACTATGGCTACTGCAGTGAGCGCACCTATTTTAGTTTCATTCGAAATTTTCATGTTGGAATTTGTCTTTTATACCAAGGCTGTAATATTTAATATACAATCATGCCAGGATATTGTGGAGCAAAGCTAAATGATATTGCTTATTGAACAAAAGCGCATGCAGTTTTCTATGCGTGGGCGTAACAACGGCAAAGATTGCATTTATGCATTCCGGCATTGCAAAACTTACTGCAAGGAGTCTTGTGAAATGGTTTGGAAAGTGTTTGTTTCCAAAGCGTTTTTATAATGCATTACCGCATTGGTAATGGCGCTGCAAATTTCCTGCTGGCCATCGGTACTGTTAAGATAATCTTCATCTTCGGGGTTGGAAATAAAGCCCGTTTCCACAAGAATGCTTGGCATGGCTGTGGCCTGTAATACCCAAATGCCAACACCTCTTTGCTTTGCTTCACGGCTGGTGCGGCCGATCTTTATAAATTCTTTTTCCACATCCAGCGCAAGATTGGCGCTGCGCTGAAAATACTGTTGTGTTTTAAGCGTATAATATATTTTTTTCTCCGGTGAAGAAAGGTCAAAGTCGGCAAACTGCGCGGCCGAAGCACTGTCTGCATACAGCGATTCATTTTCCATCATGGCCACTTCCTTATTGTCATTCCTGTCTGCAGCCCAGATAAATGTTTCCGTTCCTTTGGCCGGGTTGGGTGTTGTCCAATACCGGTAGGTGGGAACTTTTTTTGTATGCTTCTTTCTTTTTTTGCCTTTACCTGTATAATATGTATGGGTTTTGTAGCCTGTCATTTCACTATGCGAAATAGGCCTGGCAGAGTTACAGTGAATGCATATAAAAAGGTCTCCCTTGGCAGCATTGGCCTTGGCAGCTTTTGCTTTGGGATTATCAAAAATATCTGTGGTGCGGGTCATTACAATTTTAACATCTGGCAATGCCTGCTGCAAAGTTGCCTGCAGTTTTAATGCTATGGCAAGTGTGACATTTTTTTCGTAAGAATATTTTCCTCTTGCACCAAAATCTTTCCCTCCATGCCCGGCATCAATTACAATGGTGCGCAGTGTATTTTGCTTTGGGCTTTTGGAAACAAGCGGTATCTTATTTACAGATGGGGCGAGCCTGAAAGACGCACAACAAAAAATAACTATAATGAGAAAAGAAATGGATGCAATTTTTCTTTGCATGATTTAGTAAGTTAAAAAGGTTTCTTTACAAATCTTTTATGCTATTAAACTATATTTTTGTTCCGGATGTATGCAGAACCAATATAATAAACTGTACGCAAATATAAAAACCGCAGTAATCTTTTTGTGCGTATTAACGTTTATAACGTTCCCATTACTTGCTAACAATAGGTGCATAAATAAATTTCAGCAATTATTAACAATACCCGTTGATACAATTCCCGTGCATGCAGATTCAATCGCGCCGGTATCTAATGATACGCTGCAGCCAAAGAAGGTTACCAGAAAGCCTTTAAATATTTCCGATTCGGTTTCTTTTGTTGAAAAAGACACTTCCGATTCCTCGCGCAAAATTGCAGTGGATACAACCTTGTTCTCTAAAGATTCGCTTAGCGCCCCGATCAGTTATACGGCAGACGACAGCGCTGTATTGCACATACCCGAAAAACAGTTCCTTTTATACGGAAAGGCAAATACAACCTATGAAAACATGAAGCTTGATGCCAATACCATAGAGTATGAACAGAGCAGGAACCTTGTAAAAGCGTATGGTGGCACAGATACTTCCAAGGGGCCGCTTAACCTGCCAACTTTTGTTCAGGGGGATGAAACCTCTATAATGGACACCGTTTTTTTTAACATGAAGACGCAAAAGGGCCTTACCAAAAACACCTATTACAAAGCAGGCGAAATGTTTGTAAATGCCCAAAGGGTCAAGAAGGTTGAAAAAGATGTGGAATATGCGTATCGTGGAAGGTTTACAACCTGCAACCTTGATACACCGCATTTTGCCATACGGGCAAGAAAGATTAAAATAGTGAATGATAAAATAGCGGTGTCAGGCCCGGCCTTCCCTGAATTTGAAGGTGTGCCCATGCCCGTTGCCATACCATTCGGCATTTATCCGTTGCAGCGCGGCCGGCATTCCGGTTTGCTGCCGCCGCAATTTACTACCAGTGATTTATTTGGCCTGGGGCTTGAAGGGTTAGGCTATTATGAGGTAATTAATGATAACTGGGATACGAAGATAGAGGGCAATATTTATTCTTATGGCGGGTGGCAGGCTGATCTTACAACCGAATATTATAAACGGTACAAATACCGCGGCACATTTGCCCTGAGCGCGCTGCACACAAAAAGATTAAATGATGATTATTATACCCTGGCCACCGATGAATTTTATACCAGCAACACGTACCAGGTGAGATGGAGCCATTCAAGGGATAGCAAGGCAAGGCCCGGCACTTCATTCAGTGCCAGTGTTACGGCAGGCAGCACCCAGTATAATAAGAATGTAACCACAAACGCTTTACAGAATTATAATAATAACCTCGCCTCGTCCATTACGTACAGTAAAACCTGGGGGCTTGGCAATAACCTCAGCGTTTCTTTAAATGAAAATCAAAACAGTGTTACCCGTCTTATCAACATGAACCTGCCTACTGTAAGCTTTTCTACCCCCACCATTTACCCGCTTCAAAAGAAAGATCAGGTGAGCTCGCTTAAATGGTACCAAAAGCTGGGCATTGGCTATTCTGGCAATTTCCTGAACGTAATTTCTTTTTACGACTCTGCCATTAATTTCAGAAGATTGCTTGATACTACCATGTGGGGCGTTACGCACAGCATTCCTATTACACTTACGCTCCCGGCCGTGGGGCCATTAATTTTTGCTCCTTCAATAAGTTACCAGGAAAACTGGTATGCCCAAAAGGTGGATTATAACTGGAATGGCAGCACCAATAAAGTTGATACATCCATTCTGAGAGGGCTTTATGCGGCAAGGCAAATGACCTTTGGCATAAGCATGAATACGCGGATTTTTGGTACGTTCAATTTTAAGAATTCAAAGCTGCGGCATGAAATAGACCCTTCCATAGGCATTAGTTACAAACCCAACCTGGTAAGCCAGTTTTATAAAAATGTGCAGGTAGATTCTGCCGGGGATATAAGGCGCATATCGCAGTTGCAGGGCAATGTGCTGGGCGGGTTTAGCGAAGGCCGTTTTGGCGGTATTACATTTTCGCTGGGCAACCTGCTGGAAGCCAAGAGAAATGCCAAAGATTCCACCAATGCAGACAGTGTAAAAAAAATAAAGATACTCGACAATTTCAGCATAAGCAGCGGTTATAACCTGATACCGGACAGCTCTAATAAAGAAACGCCTATAAGCGATATCAGTATAAGCGCGGGCACCAGTTTATTTAATAAAGTAAACATAACGGCCAATGCTTCAATAAGCCCCTACAGGGAAGATACGGCCGGCCATTATCATTTGCTTTGGAAACAGGGAAGCCTGGGGCGGTTTCAAACCGGCAGCCTGTCTTTATCCACTTCGTTAAAAAGTAAATCGAAAGACAACCAGACGGATGAACAAAAACTGGCCAATAGCAGCAGCAGTGAAACGCTTACGCCCGATGAGCAACAGGCCCAACTTGATTACATACGAAGCAATCCTGCTGAATTTGTGGATTTTAATACGGCATGGACGCTCCAGCTATCTTATTCATTAAGTTATAGCCACGTGCTGCAGTCAGACCTTATTCATTATAAAGATAACCTGGCCACCAATGTTAATGTGAACGGAACAATAAGCCTCACGCCCAAATGGCAGTTAGGCGGCGGTTTTTATTTTGATATTATTACCCAGAAATTACAGGCGTCCAGCATATTCCTCACCAGGGATATGCATTGCTGGCAAATGACGATGAACATAAATGTGGGCACCTATAAATCGTTTAGCATTACACTTAATCCCAAGTCCGGTATTTTACGCGACCTTAGAATAAACAAACGCTTTCTTCAGCAATAATTATTTCGGGTGCATTCAAATTTTCGCAGGCGCGTATTGCCAGCCGCCTGCAGAAATCGCTGCCGGCTTGGTGTATAGCCGGTCGGAAAACTATGCAAGGGGCAAAATTTGAAACGTACCTCATTATTTCTGGCAAGGTTGTTGAAAAAATTGACTATATTACATCATTAAAAAATTTTTTTTATGAGTGCACAAAAAATATTGATTGCAACATTATCCGGTTTTGTTGCTGGCGTAGCCGTTGGTTTAATGGTTGCTCCTGCAAGCGGCAGTGAACTTCGTCAACGCATTGCAGATTCCGCCACCGACCTGGCCGGGAACGTGAAAGATAAAATACGCAATTTACGAGGCAAGGTTGAGGATGAATTAGACGACCTTGCTTATGATACAGGTGAGGAAGAATAGGCAGATGGTTTGATGTTATCAATAAAAAATCCGGGAAGCATGCCCCGGATTTTTTATTGATAACCCAGTTAAATTAGCTTCAGCGTTTACCAGTTCCGGGACCGGCGGGTGTAAACTTGCACTGCGGAAAATTAAAAGGAACATTAAACAATCTGTGAACAAGCGATCCCGTGAACTTATAAACTTTAAAACAGCCTAACCCTGCTTTTTAACTTTCCCTCCGCTGCTGTTTGAAATATTGGTTACGGAAGCGCTGCCTTTATATTTAATACCGCCACCGCTGCTTGCCGAGGCATCCAATGTTTTGCTTACGGTAATTTCTATATCGCTGCCGCTGCTGGCATCTGCCTTGCAGGTTTCTGATACCAGGTCGTAACCATTAAAATCACTGCCGCCGTTTGTAGTAATGCTTACATCGTTTACTTTGCCTTTTATATCCATATCGCTGCCGCTGCTTTGGTCAACAACAAGCTTTGCAGCGGTAACATCGCCCTTAAAATCAGCGCCCGATGATAAACGGATGCTTAGTGTATTTACGTTAATATTTCCATCGGTTAAAACATCTGCACCGGAATTAGCTTCCAATGCATCCAGCGTTGTAAAGCTTACATAAGCTTTTAATTCTTTTTTTACATGCCAGCCGTTCATGCCCTTATTGTCGAAGTAAATTTTGAGTTTGCCATTGGAGACTTCTGTTATTATATGGCTTCTTATTTCGGGCGAGGCTGCGCTTACGGCAACCGCTTCTTCTTTGCCCTGTGTTATAATAAGATCAATACCGGTTGAAACTTCTATTGCATGAAAGCCGCTTGCTTTTCTTGCTTCGGCATTTGCATCGCGTATTACCGTAGATTGGGCGTTCAGTATGGCTGCATAGCTTAAAAACGAAAAGAGAATGAATAATTTTTTCATTGTATGCCTGTTTTATTATTTAATAATAGAATCATTTTTATACGTACCTGTGGCCAAAATGTTACAGGTTTGTTTATATTTTTTCCGCAACAAAATAAAAAACATCATTTTAAAACAGTTTGCTGTTTTGGTTGAACGGTAAATGAAGTAAACAGGCCGGCGTATTTAATTATTACCGTTTACCTTTGGCGTGTATTATGGGCGAAGCTGAGCAAAAAAAGTATTTCGATCTTTCGGTACTGAGGCGCGTTTTCACTTTTGTAAAACCTTACCGCTGGCGTTTTATTGCAAGCATCATACTGGCTGTTGTACTTTCATTTTTTACACCGGTGCGCCCTTTCTTCATACAGTTAACGGTTGATAAGGCTACGGGCAAAAATGTGCATACGCCATGGATCATTGATTTGTTTTTTCCTAACCGCGACCTGAACAATGCATGGCAGTTTATTATTGCGGTAACCATATTCCAGGTAGTATTTATTTTTATTGAAACGGCAGCGAGGTTTTATTTCAGCTTTATCACATCATGGCTTGGGCAAAGTGTGGTGCGGGATATGCGCACAGCCGTGTACAAAAAAGTGCTCGGGCTTAATTTAAGGCAGTTTGACAGAACGCCTATTGGCACCCTTACCACAAGAACGATTAATGATATTGAAAGCATAAACGATATATTTTCTGATGGGCTGATACCCATTTTTGCCGATCTGCTTTCTATAATTATTGTGCTGGCTACCATGTTTGTTACCGACTGGCGGCTTACTTTAATTGCACTGGCACCTTTCCCGTTTCTTATTATCGCCACGTATTATTTTAAGGAGAGTGTAAACAAAAGCTTTATACAGGTGCGAAATGCAGTAGCCGCTTTAAACGCTTTTGTACAGGAGCGTATTACAGGCATGCAGATCGTACAGGCTTTTACTGCGGAAGACAGGGAGATGGAGAATTTTAAGAAAATAAACCGCCATCACCGTAATGCCAATATCCGTTCCATATTCGCCTATTCTGTTTTCTTTCCTATTGTTGAAATTGTGCTTGCGGTTTCTACCGGTTTGCTGGTTTGGTGGCTTGCAGGCCAGGCTGCTTCCAACCCCATAAAAAATAAAGAACTGGCCGGCGAGCTGGTTGCTTTTATTCTTTACCTTAACCAGATATTCAGGCCATTGCGTGTAATTGCCGATAAGTTTAATGTGATACAAATGGGCGTGATCGCGGCCGATCGTGTGTTTAAAGTGATGGATAATCCAGATATATTGCCACCTTCTCCGGAAGATGCTTTTGCGCCGGCACAAAGATTAAAGGGCAAGGTTGAATTTGATGATGTATGGTTTGCGTACATAGAAGAATATTATGTTTTAAAAAATGTTTCCTTTAAAGTGGAAGCGGGCGAAACGGTGGCGATCGTGGGGCACACCGGCAGCGGCAAAACATCAATTATTAGTTTGCTGAACAGGCTGTATCAAATTAAAAAAGGAGAAATAAAGCTGGATGATATAAATGTGGAGCAATACAATATTGATGCATTGAGAAGAAACATTGCCGTTGTGCTGCAGGATGTTTTTCTTTTCTCCGGTTCGGTTATGGACAATATAACACTGCATAACAGTGATATACCGAGGGAAGAAGTGATGGAAGCGGCGAAGCTGATAGGCGTGCATGATTTTATTATGCGGCTGCCGGGCAATTATGATTATAATGTAATGGAGCGCGGTAATACGCTTAGCCTGGGCCAGCGGCAGTTAATTTCGTTTATACGGGCGATATTATTAGATCCGGCGGTGCTTGTTTTAGACGAAGCCACCTCATCTATAGATTCGGAAAGCGAGCAGCTTATCCAGAAGGCTATTGATACTTTAATAACCGGCAGAACGGCCATTGTGATTGCGCACAGGTTATCAACCATTCGCAAGGCAGATAAAATTATTGTACTGGATAAAGGAGAAGTAAAAGAAACAGGTACACATGAAGAATTGCTGGCAGTAAACGGCTATTATGCAAAACTGCACAACATGCAGTTTCAAAAAGCTCAACCGGCTGCTGTTTAAATAATAAAAGGTGAGCGTTTATTACCCTCACCTTCTGTTAACGGGAAATATCACCCGCTTTTTTAATGTTGCTTTTCGCAACAGTTTCTGATGGTGTTTTCTAAGCCAGCTATTATATCTTCAGTATTTCAAAAGTATCATCTTTTCTTTTTCCAAAGTAAAAAAGCTATCTTAAAAATACGGCTTTTATATATGCAATTTATCTTTTTTAGCCAGTAATTCTTCCACTGTTTCCTGGTACATTTCATCCGGGACACAACAATCAACAGGGCAAACGGCGGCACATTGCGGCTCCTCGTGAAAACCCTGGCATTCCGTACATTTATTGGGTGTAATATAGTATGTGTCAACCGCCAGGGGCGCCATGCGTTGCTCGGCATTCACAACTGTCCCATCCATTAATACCACTTCCCCGCGCACGGTTGTGCCATCTGCAAAAGCCCACTCAACGCCGCCTTCATAAATAGCATTATTAGGGCATTCAGGCTCGCAGGCGCCGCAGTTTATACATTCATCTGTTATTTTAATTGCCATAACTTTTATTTTATATCTGGTTAAATATTTTTGCGTGTAAAATTACGCATCAATAATGAATATTAACGAACGGGTTGATTTACTGGTAAGGCTGGGTGAATATTGTATGGCGAATGATGAAGCGCTGCGGGCTGTGAAGCAAAGGGCAAACGCCCAAAACCCCTGGTTTAGCCCGGCATTTATTGACCTGGCTTTACAAAATATTGCGCAATGCTTTTTGCAGAGAGGCCTGCTTGAGGCATGGATGAAAAAATATGACCTGCCTGCCATGCTCCCGGCCCCAAAAAATACCGGTATTGTAATGGCCGGCAATATTCCGCTGGTTGGCTTTCATGATTTTTTATGTGTGTTTATAAGCGGCGGCAAGGCTATTATAAAGCCGTCTTCAAAGGACGAGGTATTAATAAACTATCTTGCACAGAAGCTCATTGAATTTAATAAAGAAGCGGCAGCTTATATAATGTTTGCAGAAACGCTTAAGCATTGTGATACCTATATTGCTACCGGCAGCAATAACAGCAGCCGTTATTTTGAATATTATTTTTCAAAATACCCCAATATTATTCGCCGTAACAGAACATCGGTTGCGATTATAACGGGTAATGAAACGGAAGAAGAACTGGATTTGCTGGCAGACGACATTCAGCTTTATTATGGCATGGGATGCAGGAACGTTACCCGGCTGTATGTGCCGGAAGGGTATGATTTTATCCCCCTGCTCAATGCTTTGAAAAAATACAATTACTTCGCCGATTTTCACAAGTACAAAAACAATTACGATTACCAACTGGCTTTGCTTATCATGAACCATAAGTTTTATATGACGAATGATTCTTTGATATTAACAGAAGGCGATAGCGTGTTTGCGCCGGTAAGCCAGGTTAATTACAGCTTTTATAATGAGCCTAAAACACTGGCTGAAAGTTTGCAAAGAAATACGGATGTTCAATGTATAGTTGGAAGAAGCTTTATTCCTTTTGGCAAAGCGCAGTCCCCATCGCTTACAGACTATGCTGATGGCATTGATACCATGCAATTTTTAAAGCAGTTAAATTAACCGCGAATTGAAAATAGAAAATTCAAAAAACTATTATGAAAAAATTATTATTCCTGTTTATAATCTGTATTAAGCTTAACCTGCTTTATGCGCAGGAAATGGATACCATCCCGCCTTACCAGAAAGATTCATTGCATATTCCAGCTTTTACTGTTTTAAAAACGGACAGCACTTATACAAACGATAAGGCTGTTCCAAACGATAAGCCTGTTGTTATTATTTATTTCAGCCCCGAATGCGGCCATTGCCAGATAACCGCTGATGAGTTCAGCAGGAAGATGAAGGAAATGAAGGATATTTTTTTTGTGTGGGTAAGCTATTATTCCCTGCCTGAAGTACGGGATTTTGCCAAAAAGTTTAACCTGCAGCAGTTTAATAATATTATTATTGCGAGGGATGAAAATTATGCTATACCCTCTTATTACAGGGTAAAGTTCACGCCATTTATGGCCTTATACAATAAGGCGCATCATTTAATAAAAACCTACCCGCAGGGAACGGATGCCGATACATTGATAAAATTGCTGAAAGATGAATAAACAGGCCGGTTTAAAGGGCATGCCATAAGGATTAGAGACATAAAGCCCTGGTCTTTGTTTTTTTGTGGTAAACCATATAATCCATGTAAGATTATGTTATAGTAAACACAGGATGAATTTGTGCATTGGCTGTTTGCACCTGCTTTATAGGAATGTAAGATTATCTCACATTCCTGCACGTCATTCCCGCGACCTGTTCCGGTTTATCGGAAAGGCGGAAATCTCATAATCATGCTGTATAAGCAAGGATGACTTTATAAAATGTATATTGGTACACGATAAGTAT
>NZ_JASGEX010000085.1:0-2973 GCF_047606085.1 Parafilimonas sp. | reverse complement strand
TATAAATTAAGCGATAACAAAAGAATGGGCATTGGCGCCAGTTACAAGATTGGCTGGGGCAGCATAAAGCACATTGATGTGAGCAGTGAAGGTATTGGATTGAGAAGTTATGTGGACATGAAAATGCCCACTGTTGCAAAAGGAAAGATATTAAACGGGATATGGTTCAGTGGCGGGTTTGAGTACAATTATCTAAGCAGCTTTAAGAGCATACAGGAGCTGCACCGCAATGTGGATGTGTGGCAGAAGAGCGCCCTGCTGGGCTTAAGCAAGAAGTACAAGGTGGGTAAGAAGGAAGGTAATATGCAGTTGCTGTATGATTTTCTGCATAACCGGCAAACACCGCCGGGAACGGCGCTGAAGTTCAGATTGGGGTATAATCTCAGGTAAGAGCAATGATGGCTGGCATATTATAATGAAATTGAAATTTCAATTTTTGAATAGCTTGTTCACTGCAGGGAAGCTTTATGCCAATGCTGAGTTGAATGAAGAAATATTTTTAAACATAAGAAAACAACTGATATCAGTATAAAAAACAAACCGGTTCAAATCAAACTATAATTCATCTATTATGAAAAGATTATTACTGTTTAATTTATTTGTTGTTGTTGTTGCCTTTATTACCCATGCCCAGGTAACCAATAATTTTCCTGCTACAGGTACGCCAATTATTGGGGGCAGCAATTATATGTCAATAGGCAATAGGCTATTTTTCCAGGCAAAGAACCAGACTGACAATGGCAATAACAGGGGCATTGTGGCCAATAATTTATACTGGGACTCCGCCCAGTCAAAATGGACAAACGGTACAAGCGCTTCATTTGATTTTGCTTTAATGCGTTTTGAAGCAGGTGGAGATATTGGTTTTTTTAATGGCCCCTCTCCTAACCCGAGCGCCCGGCAAACGTTCACTAATGATGAACTGGAATCCTACAGAACAGTAACAATAAAAAACAGTGGAAAGATCGGTATAGGAACAGCAAACCCTGCAGAAAAGCTTTCGGTTAAGGGAACTGTTCTTGCACAAAAGGTAAAGGTGTCGCAGGCTGCAGCCGACTGGCCGGATTATGTGTTTGATAAAGATTACCCGCTGATGCCATTGGATTCTGTAGAAGCATTCATTCAAAAAAACGGCCATTTGCCGGAGATAGCGCCTGCCGCCGAAATAAAAAGCGCCGGGGTTGATTTAGGTGATAATCAAACAAAGCTTTTGCAGAAAATAGAAGAGCTGACTTTATACTTAATTGAGCAGAATAAGGTTATTACAGAACTGAAAAAGCAATTGCAGCAACAAAAGCAGGAAATATGCAAACTGCAATCAGGCTTAGAAAGCAAAGACTAAATACCTAAGGCTGCGTTGAGCATAAACAGGTACAAAAGATTACCAATTGTAAAATCAGCAATATTCAAACATGAACAGAACTAGCGTACGGGTAATACTTAAAAACGGTTTTTTGTTTTACTGCTTCCTGAATTTTGCGCTTACCAGGGCCGGGGCACAGGTAAACCTTCAGGGCGGGAGTGCAACTTTCAACATTCCTATGTTTGAATGGCAGGACTCCAGGAGCCGGCTTCATTTCAGCATGAGCTTAAATTATAACTCGGGGAGCGGGTTGAAAGTAAATGATATTGCATCAAATGCAGGCCAGGGATGGAATTTAATGGCCGGGGGAGCAATAACCCGTATGCAAAACGGGGAGCCCGATGACCAGTACCCGTATTATACAGGAACGAGTGAGCAAAATAATGACCTTGCCAAATACCCTGCCGGGTATCTGTATAATCCTGATGATGTTAAAACAAAAGGTTGCCCTTCAGCTTTAGCGAAATATCCAATCTTTGGTGATAAAAATCATATTTACAGGCAAAAAAATGCTGTGGCCATGGACAGGGAGCTGGATTATTTTGCCTTTAATTTCAATGGCAAAAGCGGGCTGTTTGTATTAAATAAATACAATAACACAGGATTTATGCTGGGAGACAGTAAAATAAAGATCCGCTTCGTACTGTCACCTGCAGATTTATCTTATGGCTCCAAGACCATCAGAACAAGGATTTCAACATTCTTTATCCAGGATGAAGATGGATTAACCTACCGGTTTGGCACTTATAAGGATGATCCTGCTTTTCGGCTTGGATTAACAAAAGTTATGAGAACCGGTTATTGCCATGCCGATGGCACCCAGATGCTGACGCAGCCTAAGTTTAAAAATAGTAAAGTTTATTACCAAAGCCTTTTTGAAGACAACAGCAACCAGTATCCTTACACCAAAACCACAAATCCATATATCGTCAATAGCTGGTATTTAACAGAAATCATTGATAGTTTTACGAACAGAAGAATTTTATTTACATACGGATATAAAACAGTTACCGACCCTGACCAGATAAGCTTTACCTGGAATAAAGAGAAGGATTATTCTATCATCTCCAGAAAGGCAACACAATCAGAAGTACCGGAACTCCTGTCCATAACATTCCCTGACGAGCAATCCACCATTTATCAGCATTTTAAGATAAATCTGAACTATGGCGCTGACAGGCTTGATGTGAAAGGCGAAAAGGTAATATCAACAGTAGATATTCAGTATATTAATTCAAACCTGACCAAAACAGCAGCAAGATATGAATTGAAAACCAGCTATTTCATTTTAAACCGTTATGGAACACCTGCTTCAGATTTTGAGAAGAGCGTTGCCAGGCTGTGCCTTTTAGCCGTTAAAAAATACGGAGTTGATTTAAAAGCAGATGACCAGCCTTATTTATTCGATTATTATATGGGTTCAAATGCCGCGGATGATTTTGTGCCGCCATATTCCTTTCCGGCCAAAGACATTTGGGGCTATTACCAACCATTTCACAGGATAGGCGACATTTCTCGCTTTATTTTCCTACTTTTGCGTATGCAAAATTTAGAAGTACTTATAGGCCAAAAGATAGATGGTCGCAAATTATCGCATGGGCAAAATGAAT